>CANGQU010000078.1 GCA_947456345.1 Alphaproteobacteria bacterium
CACCAAAGTGGCCGGAGAGGATGATCCGGGCGCCGCACCCAGCGAGCGGGACAAACGCCGCGCGATTGGCGAGAAAATCTCCATCGGCAATTTATCGCGTTTATGGCAAATGCTGTTAAAAGGCATCGGCGAGATCCAAACCGCGTCCAACAGCCTGATGGCCCTGGAAATGGTGCTGATCCGCATCGCCTATGCCGCCGATTTGCCCAACCCGGCGCAATTAGCGGAACAAATCGCCACCACACCCCCCCCGCCCCCGGGTGGCAGCCGTGTGACAAACGCGATGGGCGCTGCACCCATTATGACCCGCGCCATTGGCACGGCGGATGGCAATTTAGCCGTGCAACCCATGACCGCACCCAGTACCGAAGTCACACAAAACCTGCACAGCTTTGCCGAAGTGGTGCAATTATTCGCCACCAAGCGCGAGATGATTTTGTATCACGATTTATACAACCACACTCATGTGGTGCAATTCGCCCCCGGCAAATTGGAATTGCGTATCGGCCCGAATGCGCGCCAAGCCAACGTTGGCCAGATCGGCAAATTGTTACAGGAATGGACCGGCCTGCGTTGGATCGTATCGGTCAGCAATCAGCCGGGCGAACCCAGCCTGGCCGAACAAGACCGTGCCAAACAAGCGGCTTTGACCGCTGATGTCACATCACGTCCGGAAATCCAAGCCGTGCTGTTGGCATTTCCCGGCGCCAAAGTTGTCCAAGTACGCCCGCGCGCCCAGATCGCATCCACCGCCACAGATGATGAGTCCACCATATTCGAGGAGTTGTTATGATGAATATCGCCGCGATGATGAAACAAGCCCAGGCCATGCAAAGTAAAATGCAGTCATTACAGGCCGAGTTGGCCGAAATGCTGACCGAGGGGCAGGCCGGCGGCGGCCTGGTCAAAATCGTTTTAACCGGCAAGGGGGATTGCCGCAGCATCAGCATCGACCCAAGTTTGTTGCAACCGTCCGAACAAGCCATGGTGCAAGATTTATTGGTAGTGGCCCATGCGGACGCCAAACAAAAAATCGATGCCACCCTGAGCGCCGAGATGAGCAAACTGACCGGCGGCATGAATCTGCCCGCCGGCTTTAAATTACCGTTTTAATGATAGTACCTAGTACTTGGTACTTGTACCATGAATGACCTCGAACAACTCATCGCCTTGCTGGCCAAATTACCTGGCTTGGGCCCGCGTTCAGCGCGGCGGGCGGCGTTGCATTTATTGAAAAAGCGCGACAGTCTGTTGTATCCCTTGCTGCAATCGTTGATGGCGACGGCGGAATCGATCCAGGCCTGCACGCAATGCGGCAATTGGGATGTTCAGAACCCTTGCCATATCTGCGCCGATGCCCGGCGCAATCCCGCACAAATTTGCGTCGTCGAAGAAGTCGCCGATTTATGGGCGATCGAGCGAGCGCATTCCTATCGCGGCTTGTATCATGTGTTGGGCGGCACGTTATCGGCGCTGGACGGGATTGGGCCGGACGCCTTGTCTATCGACCCCTTGCTGCAACGCGCGGCGAATAACAATATTCAAGAAGTGATTTTGGCCACCAATGCAACGGTGCAGGGCCAGACCACCGCTCACTATCTGACCGACCGGTTACAGGGGTTGCCGTTGAAAATTTCCCGCCTGGCCTATGGCCTGCCGATGGGTGGCGAATTGGATTATTTGGACGAGGGGACGTTGACCACCGCCCTTGCCGCCCGCCAGCCGTTTTAGAGCGTTACCGTCAACACCACGCCATCCACGCCAGTGATTGCAACAACCGCATCCACCGGCGCGTCCGGGCCCGTGCATAGCCAAGTGGAATCGCCAACGCGCACGCGGCCACGGCCATTGACGATGGGTTCGATCACCACTGCCTTTTGGCCGATTAATTGCTGGCCGCGCTGATTCAAATTGGGGTTATCGCTGGCCATGGGTGGGTAACGGCGCAAATATGTCCGCCAGCCAAGGGCTAAAATCAGCGTTAATATTGCGAATAGTACAATCCGTGGCACACTGCCCGTATCCGGCCAAGCAAGGGCAAAAAAACCGACGATGCCAGCCGCCAATCCCGGCCACAAAAAGAAAAATGTCGGCGAGACAACTTCGATTATTACCAACACAGCCGCCAGCGTAAACCAGGCCCAGTGTGGTTCCATTGTTTTCCCCTAGTTCTTGAACAAATTCTCGCGCACCGGCGCGTCCTGATTTGCGGCGTCGGTTTTCTGCGCGCTTAAGGACGACTTGATCATCTCGGCAACACCACCGATGGCACCAATCACGCCGCTGGCTTCCAGCGGCATGTAGACCACTTTTTGGTTCGGCGCTGCGGCCATGGCCTGCAATGCCTCGATATATTTTTGCGCGACGAAATAATTGACGGCGTGGACCGAGCCACGGTTGATCGCCTCGGACACCGACATGGTGGCGTGCGCTTCGGCATCGGCCTCGCGTTCGCGCCCCTCGGCATCGCGGAAAGCGGCTTCGCGGCGGCCTTCGGCGGCAAGAATCATGGCTTGTTTTTGGCCCTCGGCCTTAAGAATATCGGCTTGGCGGGAACCTTCGGCTTCGAGGACCGAGGCGCGTTTATCCCGCTCTGCTTTCATTTGCCGGGCCATCGCATCGACCAGATCGCGCGGCGGCGAGATATCTTTGATTTCAATGCGGGTGATTTTCACGCCCCAGGGCGAGGTGGCTTCGTCGACCACGCGCATCAATTGAATATTGATCCGATCACGCTGCGATAACAATTCGTCCAAATCCATCGAACCCATGACGGTACGGGTATTGGTCATGACCAGATTTAAAATCGCATTGGCCAGATCGTTCACTTCATAGGCTGCCTTGGCGGCGTCCAAAACTTGGAAAAAAACCACGCCATCGGCTTTGACCATGGCGTTGTCTTTGGTAATGACTTCTTGTTCAGGAACATCCAGCACGGTTTCCATCATGCTGATGCGCGCACCGATGCGATCCACGAACGGCACGATGAAATTCAAGCCGGGTTCCAGCGTCGTGACATAGCGGCCAAACCGTTCGACGGTGAATTGCCGTCCTTGAGGCACGGGCTTAACGCTGGCATAGACCAGCACCATAATCAGCGCGACAAAGACGAGGACGAAAATCAATGCTTCCATGGCGGATTCCTTTAAAGACTGCTAATTTATAGACCCAATTGACCCAAGCGTAAAGCGTGTACCGTACAGCGTATGGAAACTTGGGGATTGCCGTGGGCGTTTAATTGCCAACCGCTCGAATCCGCTCGATTGCAACCTCGGGTTGGGCCGAATCCGCCAATTCCACCGCCATGATTTTCTCGCCGCGTTTGGCGATTTTATCGACGCTGATCGCTAAATCGCCCAATGCTTTTTGCGCGTTACCTACCGCCAGATTGGCTTTGTCCATGCGTTCGGATAAACGGCCCAGATCTTCGCATAACAAGCGCACTTCGTTTTGGATCGCCGCCGCCTCGGTCCGCAATTTCACATCGCGCATAATCGCGCGAATCGTGTTCAGCGTCGCCATCATCGTCGTGGGCGAGACGATCCAGACCTTGGCGCGATAGGAATATTCCAGCACCCCTTCGAACTGCGTGTGCAAATCGGCGAAGATCGCATCGGACGGCAAAAACAACAGCGCCGAATCCGCCGTCACGCCCGGAATAATGTATTTGCCGGATATTTCATCGATGCGCGCGCGCAGGCTGCGGTCAAAGGCTTTGCGCGCCATGTTGCGCTCGTCATCCGTTTTGGCATCGAGCATTTGCCGGTACGCATCGAGTGGGAATTTGGCATCCACCACCATTGGCCCCGGCGGGTTGGGCAATTGCAGCAAACAATCGGGGCGCAAGCCGCCGGGCAAGGTTGTTTGCAAGGCGTAGGCGTTGGGGGGCAAAGCCGCTTCGAGCAGGTTTTGCAGCTGCACCTCGCCGAACAGGCCGCGCGATTTGCTGTTGCCCAGAATTTTTTGCAAACTGCCGATTTCAGCGGTTAAATCCGTAACCTTGGCCTGGGCGGAATCGAAAACGGCCATTTTTTGCAGCAATTCGCCCAGCCGAGTACTGAGATGCTGGGATAAATTGCGTTCTTGTTGCTGCAATTGCTGGGAAATAATCTGCGCCAGCTGCGTTTGATTCTCGCTCAGCAGGCTGATTTTACCGCCTAGGGCCGAGGTCGGCTCGCCCCGGCGGGAGAGTCGCCAGAACAACACCCCCAAACACAACAAGCAAGCGGCCAAAAAACCGATTAAAAGACCGATCGTCGATTCAACGCTCATACTCATCATGGTTATCTGCTCTTGGTCGTCTGTTTAATCCTCGATAATTTTATGCTATAGCACAAATTATGACGCTTGTACCTATCCGTATTGTTCCCGACCCCGTATTGCGGGCCAAAGCCGCGCCGATCGCCAAAATCGACCGTGTGGCCGAAAGCCTGTTGGACGATATGCTGCAGACCATGTATGACGCACCCGGCATCGGCCTGGCCGCGCCGCAAATCGGGGTATCGTTACGCGCGATTGTGATGGATTTGGGAATACGCGAAGACCGCGCCGGGGCCGAGGTATGGCAAATGATCAACCCGGAAATCATCGGCCGTTCGGATGAGGAAAGCGCGTATGAAGAAGGCTGTTTATCCATCCCCGGCGTCGCGGCCGAAGTGATCCGCCCGGCCACGGTGCGGGTCCGTTATTTGGCGCGCAACGGCAAAACCGAGGAAATGGAAGCCAGTGGTTTATTGGCGACCTGCGTGCAGCATGAAATCGACCATTTAAACGGCGTTTTGTATATCGACCATATTTCAAAATTAAAGCGCGATGTGTTGCTGCGTAAAATGAAAAAATTGCTGGCGGAAAAAGCGGACGACACCCCCGAGCGCGAGCATAATTTATAATGGCCCGCATCGCGTTCATGGGCACGCCCGAATTTGCCAAA
>CANGQU010000079.1 GCA_947456345.1 Alphaproteobacteria bacterium
GCCGCTGCCACCAACGAGCTGCCCAAATAAATCTCGCCATCATCGGGTTGCTCGAACCCGGCGGCCAAACGCAGGGTTGAACTTTTACCGCAACCGGACGGGCCCAGTAGGCATAAAATCTCCCCCTCTTGCAGGGTTAGATTCAAATGCGATAAATGCATATGATCGTCGATTCGGCGGCTCACATCCTTGAAACGCAAAACGGCGGCCATTATCCCCTCTCCTTTTGGGTGGATTGTTCCGCTAGCAAGCGCGCGAACACCGCCACAGCCAACAGCCCGCAAACGACCATGGCCAGGGCGGGTATCGCCGCCTCGGCCAGGCGCTCATCCGCCGCCAATTGATAGGTGCGAATCGCCAGCGTATCGTAATCGAACGGTCGCAATAACATAGTGGCGGGCAATTCCTTGATCACCTCGACGAAAATCAGTATGGCACCAGCAAAAAGACTGTTGCGCAGCAAATGCCAATGCACCATGGCGAATACCCGCCACGGCCCGGCCCCAGCAATGCGGGCGGCATCGTCCAGCGAGCGGCTGATTTTACCCAAACCAGCCTCGACGCTGCTAAAGCCGAAATTCACAAAACGCACCAAATAAGCCAGCAACAAAGCCGCAATGCTGCTGGCCCAGATGCCTGTGCTCAGCCAGTTTGGCAAAGCGCCATCCGCTGGCCATAGCGATTGCACCCAGTTCTGCACCCCTTGCAAAGTCAGATACACGCCAAGCGCCAATACCACGCCCGGAATGGCATAACCAACCGCCGAGAGACGTATCATCGCCCGCAACCAAGGCTCGTTATGCCAGCGCTGGGCATAAGACAGCCACAGACAAATACCCAGCAATAGGCCAACCGCCATCGCCGCGATGGACAGGCTGTGCCAAAGTGGCCGGCCAAAATCGTTGGCCCAGTTATAGTCTTCGGCCTGGACGGCCCAAAACAACAAATTTGCTACTGGCCATAGCGTCGTCAAGGTCAACAGCGCCAAGACAAAAGCCAACACCAAAACCGTCTGCACAACCGATAAACGATAACGCGGCAGACGCCGTTGCCGCTCGCGCCTTGGGGCATAGCTTTTGCGGGCGCGCACCCAACGCTCCACCCCCACCAGCAACAGCACGCATATCACAACCATGCTGGCTAATTGCGCCGCTGTCGTAATTTCACCAAAGCCGTTCCACAACCGGTATACGCCCGTCGTCAAAGTAGCCGTGCCGAATAAATTCATGGTGCCGAAATCGTTCATGCTTTCCATCAACGCCAAGGCGATCCCGGCCACAATGCCCAGGCGCGCCAACGGCAAAGCGAGGCGGAAAAAACATCCCCACGGCCCGCAGCCCGAAATACGCCCGGCTTCTAGCAGACACAAAGATTGCTGCATGAAGCTGGCGCGAACAAAAAGATAGACGTAAATATAGAAATTCAAGCTTTGAATCACGATCACCGCCACATAGGGCGACCAATCCCGCACGGCTGGAAAAAATCCAAGATCTGGCATGCCCCGATAAACAAAGGCCAGCACATAAGCGGGAATCGCCAATGGCAGCAAAACCGCCCATTCAACCAGCCGGCGGCCGGGGAATTCCAGCATGGTGGTAATCCACGCCAGACTGGTGCCCAAAAGCGCAGCGCCAATACCCACGCCAAACAGCAGCAACAAAGTGCCACTAAGATAATCCCACAACAAGTACTGACGGATATGCGCCCAGCTAGGCGAGTAGTCCTGAAACAGACTTAAAAAAATCGACCATATCGGGCTGGTCACGGCCAATAAACACAGCGCCCCAAGCCACAAACTAGGGCGGAGCCAAACACGCGGCGGCAAATGCAAAACGGCGGTATTCATCGGGCGATAATTATACTATCCCAAGCGGGATCGGCCTATGAACGGCTGCATAGTTTAGAACGGTTCTATAACTCTTCATCGTCGGCGGGGGAGCCGGTGTCGACCGCAACCTCGTCAGGCGACTGGAATAATGGGCCGGGCGATGGACGCGATTTGTCCAATAATCCTGCCGCCTTTAATTCATCGAACCCCGGCAAATCCACAAGCTCGACAATACCGAAATGCTGCAAGAATTCATCAGTCGTAATCCAAGTCACAGGCCGTCCGGGCGTTTCGCGGCGGCGTCCCGGCTTGATCCAATTCGCCTGCAGCAAAATGTCCAAAGTACCCTGCGCTACGGCAACGCCGCGAATATCTTCGATTTCGGCACGCGTCACGGGTTGGTGATAGGCGATGATGGCCAAGGTTTCAACCGTCGCGCGGGACAATTTTCTTTGTACCGTGCGTTCGCGTTTTAAATGCGGGGCCAGATCGGCGGCGGTGCGGAACGACCATTTGCCGCCCAATTCTACCAATTGCAGGCCACGATTTTGATAATGGGCCTGCAATTCCTGCAGCACGGGCAATAAATCAAATTCAGCGGGGAAAAAAGCTTGCAAATCCTTGATGGCCAAAGCCCGTTCGCTGGCAAATAACAAAGCCTCGCACAGGCGGGGATAATCGGCTTCCTCGATATACGCGGTTAGATTATCGTTGCTAGATTGAGATTGGGCGATGGCGGCCTGTAATTCGGCGGCGGGCGCATCGTTATTCGCATGCAATACGGCGCTTGGCTCGGATTCGGTTACGATCTCGGCGTTTTCTTCCAAAACTGCGGCGGGGGAGTTGGTCATAGATACCTGCTATTCTTGAGCGGTTGCGGTTTTACGGCGAATATAAATTGGGCCGAATGTTTGCAGCTGGCGGATTTGCGATTCTCCGCCCTTGGTCAATTCCAAAGCGGCGGCAAAAGTGGCGGCAATATAGGATCGCCCGATTGTGCCCGGTAAAAGATCAACCGGCAGATAGGACAACAAAGACTCCCACTGCAGGCCGATGCGGCCCATGCGTTCCCGCAGACGGTTCAGCGCATGTTCGATCGTCTCGAGATCATCGGGATTGATGCTAAAAGTTTTTTTGGTGGTGCGCTGTTTGAATTCGCCATAGGCATGCAGCAAATCATACAAATTGACCGCATATTCCGGGGTGCTGATAGTGGGAATGCCCTCGGGCGCGGCGCGGCCGAATACATCAATGCCCAAACGCGACTGGCCCAGCAATTTCGCCCCCGCCGCCTGCATCGACGCCAAACGCTGCAATTGCCATTGCAAGGCGGCCGATAATTCTTCGGGCGTGGGCTCGTCCTCGGGCGGGGGATCGGGCAACAACAAGCGCGATTTCAAATACGTCAGCCATGCGGCCATCACCAAATAATCGGCGGCAATTTCCAGATTTTGTTTTTTTGCCGCATGGACAAAGGCCAAAAACTGATCGGCCAGCGCCACGATATTGATTTGCGCCAGATCGATTTTTTGCTCGCGCGCCAAGGAGAGCAGCACATCCAGCGGCCCCTCGTATCCGCCGAGATCAACGCGCCAAGCGCCCGGCCCCAAATTTTCATTGCTGGCTACAGGCGGATTGGCATCGGCAGCGAATTGTTGTGATAGTGTTTCGTTCACGCACCCCATCCACCGGCTAGAAAAATAACGATATTACCGACCGCCGCTACCCCGGCATGCATAAAAGCGCCGAAAAAATCGAGGTCGAGGCCCAAGCGGCTTTGAAAATAAATCGGCACAAAAATCAATGCAACCAATATGATAAGCCCATAATTCTCAAGTTTCGCATAAGGTATAGCAAAGCGCAGCGGCAAAATACCAGTCAGAATCCGCCCACCATCGAGGGGGGGCAGCGGAAACATGTTGAAAACTGCCAAAGTGACGTTAATCAAGACCGCATTCGACAGGTTTTCTTCGATTAATCCTGCGTAACTGCCGCCGAACTCGACCAAATGCAGCAATAGTGCCGCCACCAGGGCCAAAAACACATTCATCGCTGGACCGGCCAATGCGACCAAGGCCATATCGCGCCTGGGGTGGCGCAAACGGGTGAAATTCACCGGCACCGGCTTGGCAAAACCGAATAAAAACGGCGATTTTAAAAAGAATAACATCGCCGGGATCATTACCGTGCCCACCCAATGCACATGGCGCAAGGGGTTCAAGCTAACCCGGCCCAGGCGTTTGGCCGTATCATCGCCCAAACGCCAAGCGGCATAGCCGTGCGCTGCTTCGTGTAAGCAAATGGCCAACAGCACGGGCATGCCCCATACCGCCAGGCCCCTGCCCATCTCAGCCCATAGCGCGGGCAGATCGTATTCCATAATCCCCATCCTTTGCGGTAACCACGGCGGCGATTGCGCGCATTTCATCCAAAACGCCGCTGCAATGCAAGACGATATCACATCCCGCCGCCAGCGTCTGCCGCGCCAAATCACCCAATTCGCCGCGCAACGCCTTCATGCCCAAATCATCGGACATCAATTCACCGCGAAATCCAATCTCGCCACGAATCACCCGCTCGATGCCCTTGGCCGAGAGGGTAATGGGCTGCTCCGGATCAACCGCGCGATACACAATGTGCGCCGTCATTGCCAATGGTTGATCGGCCAGGGCGCGGAATGGCGCAAAATCTGTGGCGCAGAGCGTGGCGTAATCCGTATCCACGGTCGGCAAGTCATGATGCGAATCCACCATCGATCGGCCATGGCCAGGAATATGTTTTATGACCGGCAATACCCCCGCCGTGCGCAACCCATCACACGCCGCGAGGCCCAGCGCCGCGACAATGCCCGGCTCCGTGCCAAAGGCGCGGTCGCCAATCACATCATGTGCGCCGGGGATAGGAATATCCAACACGGGGGCGCAATCGACATTGATGCCAAGTTCGGCCAGACCCTGACCGATGCGGAAATAATTGTCACGCACCAAGCTTGCCGTGGCTTTGGGATCGGCAACGTAATTTTCTGCCAATTGCCGCGCGGGCGGATAGGCTGGGAATAATGGCGGCCGCAGTCGC
>CANGQU010000080.1 GCA_947456345.1 Alphaproteobacteria bacterium
GCCAAATTTTTTGCCCGTCACCGGATCGATTTCGTTGGGATCGGGGGTATTTTCATCGGGCCTAGTCGCACGCTCCACGGCTTTTTGGTATTGCTGACGTAACTCATCCCCAAGACTACGCTTGGTCTTGGTGTCAGCGCCAACCTCAACCTTGGGACGCACTGCCTCTGTGATCTCCGGATAGGCATCAACCGTATTTTGATACAAATCCGGTTGTGATGTTGTGCCAGGGTCTGGTACATTTAGTTCCGGCGGTGTCCGCTCGGGGTCGTTTTCATCATACCAAAACGCGCCGCCATCCTGGCCGGTCCCGTTGCTGTTACCGACGTAATCTTCGACGACGGCGGCGGTTTCATCGGCCGTCCAACCCTGCTCTGCCGCCCTACGGCCAATTTCGATACCTTTTTCGTTGTTATGGATATCCATGGCCTTGTCGGCTGCCGTTTGCCGGCCCTCGAACTGCGCCTTGTCTTCGTTGGCGGCCCCTGCTTCACGCATGGCGGCATCTAATTCTTCTGCGCTAGCATCCGGATTTAAATCGGCCAACTGACGGCGCGACTCAGCCATCCATATAGCATGACGATACGCATCTTTTTGTCCGCCTGCTGAATTTGAGAAATTACTATCTTTTGCTTTGGCTATGGCCGCGTCTGAATCTTGCCATGTGGCATAAGCAGCGATTGGATGTTGTAATGTACGCGCAACCATGTTTTTTAAACCTATGGCTCGAATTTTTAAATCGTTCATCTAAAAAAATCCTTTAAGCACATTAAAGTAATTACAACAATACTTACAAAAAATATTGGTAAGCCGCACAAGCCAGAGTAAGTAGCTTCCTGAGTCAAATTGTAACTTACATGCTGTCCTTTTTGTTTTTTTCTAAACAGCCAATACCAAGAACCCATAACAAAAATCAGCCCGCATAAAATTAATTGTAACATCGCTCCGCTTGCAAGCAGGATATAGGGTAAATCAATCATCAATCGTTCGTTTTCGGGGATATGCCTGATCAAATACAACTGCCACCAGCCAAAAATGCCAGCCAAGACATTCAATACAATTATCAACAAACTTACACGAAACAGGGTCATGCAAAACCTATAAATTATTTGCAACCATATGTTGCAGTGTATCAAGAGTTAAACAAAATACAACCACCCTGGCCACTGGATCACAAGAAAATTCCTAGGCTTACGGTGTTTTGGGCCGGAGCTTGAGTCCAGAGAAGGCTGGCGTGGTCAGTTACAACCTACCGCCGCGCGTGAAAAAAATCGACCAGCAGTTTTTGGCATTCCGCCTCGAGGATGCCGCCATAGGTTTCGGGCCGGTGATGACAAGTGGGTTGAGTGAACACCCGCGCGCCATGATCGATACCGCCGCCCTTTGGATCATAGGCGCCGAAATAAATCCGCCGCACGCGATAGAGGCTGGCGGCGGCGGCGCACATGGTGCATGGTTCCAGCGTGACGTATAAATCGCAATCGCGCAGACGTTCATCGCCATAGGCGGCTGCCGCCATTTGCAGGGCTAGCATCTCGGCATGCGCGGCCGGGTTGCGTTGCCGGCGCATGGCGTTTTCGGCCTGGCCGATGACTTGGCCGTCCGGGGCGACTATGACCGCGCCCACAGGGACTTCGTCTGCCTGGGCCGCTTGGCGGGCCAGTTGCAACGCCATTTGCATGTAATCGTTATTTCGCATAGATTGCAACTTATCGCCATTTGTCAGAGGGATCAACCGCCTTGAATGCCGCACCTATAATTGCCATTCCACTGGATTGGGAAGAAGCCAGCCCCACCGGCTATTCCAAAAGCCATGCGTATTACGCGCTGCGCAGCAATTACGCCATGGCGATTAGCGCTGCGGGCGGTGTGCCCGTGCATTTGCCATATGATCACGCGGCGATAGAGCGCTATGCCGATTTGGCCGATGGGTTTTTGCTCCCCGGCGGTGGCTTTGATATCGATCCGAAATTTTACGGCGCGGCGTTGCACGAGAAAACAAAATTAAAGCCGCACCGCACCGAGTTCGAATTCGCGCTGATGCGGGCGGCGATGGCGCGGCGTAAACCGATTCTGGGCATTTGCAACGGTATGCAGATGCTGGCGGTTTTGGGCGGCGGCACAATGCATCAGCATTTGCCGGACCAATTGGGCCATGCGCGGCATGATCAGCCAATGCCCTTTACCGAGCCCGTCCACCCCGTACAGGTGGTGGCGGGCACGCAATTGGCAAAACGCTTTCATTCGGGCCGGGTCAATTCCTCGCACCACCAGGCGGTGGCAAGTTTGGGCGCCAATTGGGTCATTAGCGCCCAGAGCGACGATGGAATTATCGAGGCTATCGAAAAAACCGATTATCCGTTTTGCTGGGGTGTGCAATGGCATCCGGAATATCATGCTCACCCCGATGATGCGGCATTGTTCCAGGCGCTGGTCGAGGCGGCAATATGAGCCCAATGTCAACACATCAGGCACCGCAACGCATCGCCAAAGTGATGGCCCAAGCCGGTTTATGTTCCAGGCGCGAGGCCGAGGCCTGGATCCTGGCCGGACGGGTGCAGGTAGATGGAAAGATTTTGACCACGCCCGCGCTTGTGGTCACCGACGCCAATCAAATTTTGATCGATCAAAAACCTTTTCGCTGGCCACAGGCGAAATCGAAAATCTGGATTTATCACAAACCCGATGGTTTGCTGGTGACCAACCGCGATCCCGAGGGGCGGCCGACAATTTTCGACAATCTGCCGAAATCTCTGCCGCGCGTAGTGGCGGTGGGACGGTTAGATCTGAATTCCGAGGGGTTATTGTTACTGACTAATGATGGCGCGCTGGCCCGGTATTTGGAATTGCCGCGCTCGGCCTTGGCGCGGTATTACCGGGTGCGGGTTTATGGCAATTTGCCGCTGGATCTGGTCGCCAAACTGGCTCAAGGCTTGCGTATCGACGGTGTCGATTACGCGCCGATCGAATTGGAAATCGAAAAAATTACGGGGCGCAACGCTTGGCTGTATATGACGCTGCGCGAGGGGAAGAACCGGGAAATCCGCAAGGTGCTGGCTCATTTTGAATTGCAAGTGAATCGTTTGATTCGCTTGGCTTATGGCCCATTCCGGTTGGATAAATTGCCGCCCGGTCAGGTCGAGGAAATCAATAGCGAACTATTGCCGAAAATGCTGCCGGATTATTTTAACGCGCGCCCTGGGAAAACTACTATGGCTGCCCCCGCCGCTGCGCCTTCAAAAAATTTCCCCCGCCGCGATCAAGCAGCGGGCAAGAAAAAATTCCAGCCGTTCCGGGCAAAGCCAGGGCAAGCCAAGGCTAAATCCCAGGGGCGCTCCAAGCCCGGGGCGCGGGGCAAGCGGGGCTAGGCATGCGTATTACGACCGGCAGCCTGAAGAACCGGCGCATCGCCGTGCCAAAAGGCAATGATATCCGTCCCACTTCGGATCGGGCGCGGCAAGCTATATTCAACATTTTGGCGCATGGCAAACCCGCCCGGATTTTTCCATCGCCTCCACCGCAGGATTTAAACGTACTCGATCTGTTTTGTGGCTCGGGCGCGCTGGGGCTGGAAGCGTTATCGCGCGGTGCTATCAGCGTCTGTTTTATCGACCGCGATCTTAGTACTGCGCGCGCCAACGCCCAGGCAATGGGCGTTAGCCCCATGTGTGATTTCATCACCGCCGACGCTTTGCATTTACCCCCGGCGCGTAAGGTGTTTGATTTGATTTTTCTCGACCCCCCTTATGGCAAAAACCTGTTGCCTGCAGCGGTGCAAAGCCTGTTGCAAAATAACTGGCTCGCGGCGCGGACGTTGTTGGTGTGCGAGGCGGCGCGGGAAGAAAATTTATCGCTGCCGGATGATTTTACGCTTTTGGATCAGCGGCAATACGGCGCAGCCCAATTATGGGTCTGGCAGCGCAGTTAGCGCCGTTCGAACAGTTTTTCGATATCGTGCAGATGCCAACGCCATACGGTCGGGCGGCCATGATTGCACACATAACCGTTGGGCGTGTTTTCGATTTGCCGCAACAATGCGTTCATCTCGGCGCTGTTCAACAACCGCCCGCTGCGAATACTGCCATAACATGCCATGGTGGCGCAGATTTTCCACAAATTGGCTTCGGCCAAAATCGGGCCGTCGGCATCGGCCAAGGCGGCGGCCACATCACGCACCCAGGGTGCTGCGGATTGCGTGCCGATCAACGCGGGCACTTCGCGTACCAACACCGCGCCACGGCCAAAGCTTTCGATAACTAAACCAAGCTTGGCCAATTC
Source organism: Alphaproteobacteria bacterium (assembly GCA_947456345.1). Lineage (GTDB taxonomy): Bacteria > Pseudomonadota > Alphaproteobacteria > SHNJ01 > SHNJ01 > CANGQU01. Next base: position 4,279 of record CANGQU010000080.1, read on the forward strand.
ATCCGCGCGTTCGCTCAACAATAATTCTTCGCCGCCGGTGAAGTTTATAACCTCTGGTACCAGTAAAATTTGCGCTTTTGGTGACTGTGCTGACAATTGTGTTTTGAGCGCCTCATAAACGATCCGCTCGTGCGCAGCGTGCTGATCGACAATCACCATCCCATCGGCAGTTTGCGCGATGATGTAGTTGGCGTGGATTTGCGCCACTGCCGCGCCCAGTGGATAAGCCGCCTCGAGTGTTGCTGTTTGCGCCGCCAGATTGTCGAAGCTGCGGGCTGATGGCGAGGCGACAAAACCCAATTGCGGGCGTGATGTGGGCAGCGCGCCGGATTGAGCAAGCGCATTGCCCGGCCAGGGCAGAATTTTATCCAGCAAGACAGTATTCGCATTTTGAGCTGGTGTGCGCGCGGCGGTGACTGTTGCCAGCACGCTGCGGATAGAGCCGATTAACAATGATCGCACCGCGCCCGCATCTCGAAAACGCAACTCCGCCTTGGCGGGATGGACATTCACATCTACCTGATCATGTGGCAGTTCTAAATACAGCGCCACGACCGGATGGCGGCCATGGGGTAGA
>CANGQU010000081.1 GCA_947456345.1 Alphaproteobacteria bacterium
ATATGGGCGGCACAATGCGCCTGGGCGCTTATGACGCGGTGTTGTCCAAGGATTCGCTGGTACGCAAAATTTACGGCGCCGATAAAATATCGGAACGCCATCGCCATCGCTACGAGGTCAATATCGATTACAAAGACCGCTTGGAAAAAAATGCTGGTTTATGGTTTTCCGGCCTTTCGCCGGACGGCATTCTGCCGGAAATCGTTGAACGCCGCGACCATCCCTGGTTTGTGGGCGTGCAATACCATCCGGAATTGAAATCCAAACCGTTCGAGCCGCATCCGCTGTTTACCTCCTTCATCCAGGCAGCGGTTGAGCAAAGTCGCTTGGTGTAATATGAAAACCATCTCGCTTATAAATTATCAGATCGCCAATGACCGTCCGCTGACGCTGATCGCGGGGCCGTGTGCGATTGAGTCCCAAGCCCATGCCTTTGAGATGGCCGATGCGATCTTGGCCATCACCAAAAAACTGGGCATGAATTTCATTTACAAATCCAGCTTTGACAAAGCCAACCGCACCAGCCTCTCGACCGGGCGCGGGATTGGCATGGCGCAGGGGTTGCAGATCCTGGCCGATGTGCGGGAAAAATTCGGTGTGCCGGTATTGACCGATGTCCATGATGCGGCGCAATGCGCCCCCACGGCGCAGGCGGTGGATGTGCTGCAAATCCCCGCGTTTTTGTGCCGCCAGACTGATTTATTGTTGGCCGCCGGACAAACTGGCAAGGTGATTCATGTCAAAAAGGGCCAGTTTCTTGCGCCATGGGATATGAAAAATGTTGCCGCCAAAATCGCCACCACGGGCAATGATAACATTATGCTGTGCGAGCGCGGTGCGTCATTCGGTTACAACACGCTGGTATCGGATATGCGCAGCTTGCCGATTATGGCGCAAACCGGCTATCCGGTGATTTTTGATGCCACCCATTCGGTGCAGCAGCCGGGCGGGCAGGGTGAGAAATCGGGCGGACAGCGGGAATTTGTGCCGGTATTGGCGCGCGCGGCGATTGCCGTAGGCGTGGCCGGGGTGTTTATTGAAACCCACGAAAATCCCGATTGCGCCCCAAGCGACGGCCCCAACATGGTGCCGTTAAAACAAATGCCGGAATTGTTGGCAACGTTATGGGAATTCGACAAGCTGGCCAAATCGCGGCCGGTGAACTTGGCGGCTTAGCCCATTATTTTCGATAAATACTCCTCGACTAGTGCGTATTCGCTTTTGATCGATTGCAGCATTAGCGCTTTGGTGGCCGCGTCGGCCATGTGCTGATCCTGTGCCTGTTTACATAACACCGATAATTGATTGGCCCCGATGTTCAGGGCGATGCCCTTGAATGCATGCGCACTTTTGCGCCAGTTTTCCGCTTGCCCCTCGGTGCAGAACTGGGTCAATCCCTGGACACAGCCCTGGGCGGATTTGCAAAACTCGACGAACAGCATTTGTTCAATCGCGCTGTCGCCGCCGGTCATTTCGCGTAAATTGGTTAAATCGACGGATAGGTACATGGGTTGCCTCCTGCCTAACTGGCTTTTCTGCGGTTGCGGTGGAACAATTGAATGCAATCGAAAATCTTTTGTTTGTTATAGGGTTTGATTACGAATGCCCGCGCGCCGTTGTTGCGGGCGCGCATGACTTCGTCTTGCTGATTATAGGCGGTGACCATCACCACAAATGTTTGAGGATCAAAGCGTTTAAACAGCTCGGCTAATTGGTGGCCGTTGCCGTCGGGCAATTCGATGTCCAAAAACACGATATCGGGGGCGTGTTCGGCATAAAGCTGGATCGCCTCCTTGGCCTGTTCGGTGGAATGGGTGGTGTAATGTTCGCGCAGGCTGCTGTGCAACAGCAAGCGCGAAAAAGTTTGATCTTCGACAACCAATATTTCCGGGTGTTTGCGCTGCTTGCGTATCTCGACTGCCTGGGCGAGGGTGACGATTTGCTCCGGTGAAAACCGCAAGCGCGGTTCGATCCGTTGGCCCAAACTGTGCCAATCTGTGGCATGCCCCTCTGCCTGGGGAAAGCCGCTATCCGGCCGGGAATGGCCGGTACGCGCGATGCGGATAGCAGCGGCGTCTAGGTCGGCGTCGGAGGGTGGCAGAGGGGCAAGGCCTGGCTGCGCGTGCAGTTTCTGTTTGCAGATGATGCGTAATTCTTCGCCATGGGCGAGCAGATCATAATAATGATGCGGGAAAACGTCGCAGGCGATGGTCATGTCCTGGGCGAAAGCGGCCTTGACGTTTTGCAACAATTGTTTCAGCACGTTGCGCGCGGTGCCGCGCCAAACCACGAACACGTCGCCATCAGCGCAAAAATAAACCGAGGCCTTGAAGCCAATCAGGCATTCCTTGACCGCCAATACGAACTGATCGTGATTGGGCTGCGCGCCGAACAGCGTGAATTTGAAATGTACCAAGCTGGCTAGGCTGCCTTGCTTGTGGTTGCGTTCGATCATCTGCAGCAAGGCCGATTCCGAATCTTGTTCAATCACGTCGATTAACATCGCACTCTCCCTATCCAATCTTGGCTGTTACGCGCCCACGCTCTCGGGAATCCATTTTTGTAGAATTCCGGCGATTTGCTGCGGGCGGACGGGTTTGTTCAAATAATCATCCATCCCGGTTTTCAAGCATTTTTCGCGGTCACCCACCATCGCATCGGCGGTTAGGGCGACAATGGTCAAATGTTCACCCCGGCCATTTTCTTTGTTGCGGATATTGACCGTGGTTTCGAATCCGTCCATTTCCGGCATATGGCAATCCATGAACACCAGATCGTATTTTTTCTCTTGCAGCCTTTCCAAAGCCTCGACGCCATTGTTGGCGACATCGACTTGACAGCTATGTTTTTTCAGCACATTCAACATCAGCAATTGATTGACCTTCATGTCCTCGACCACCAGAATTTTGGCCTGGCCGAACTGGGGAATGGCTTCACCCTCACCGTTGCCAGAGGTGGCTTGCATCAAATGGCTGCGCGTCAAAAGATGCGGTTTGGCGCCCTTGGCAAACGCTTCCAAGGTCATGCGGCACAATGGTTCCAATAGATGCGGGTAAAGCGGCTTGATCAGGCAGCCGGAAAACGCTTTTTTGCGCAGGTATTTTATATGCGCGATGTTTTCCAAACTGGCCAGCATGATGAACTGGGGGTTATGAATGCCGCCGATTTGGCGCACATGGTCGATCAAATCCACGCCACCTAATTGCGATAATTTGTTATCCAGCAATACCAAATCATAATCGTCGCCACAGGCATGCGCATGTATGATGTCGGATAATGCCAGATCGGCGCGGCTGAAATGGCTGACGCGCATGCCCCAGCTTTGCAAATACTGGGTCAAAACCTTGGTCAGGCTGGAGCTGCTTTCGATGATCGCCGCCCGCTTGCCGCGCAAGTCGAAATTGCTTTTTACGACAACCGGTTGATTTTGCGGTATGCCAAAACGCAGGCTTACCTGGAACACCGAGCCGATGCCAACCTCGCTATCCGCTTCGACGGTACCTTCCATTAAGTGGCAAAGTTTTTCGGTGATGGCCAGGCCCAAGCCCGTGCCGCCGTATTTGCGCGTGGTGGATTCCTCGGCCTGAGCGAATTTAAAGAAAACGTATTTCAGCTTGTCGCGCGGGATGCCGATGCCCGTATCTTCGACTTCGATATGCACGCGCACTTGGCCATCCTGTGCGTCTTCGGCGTGGAGGCGCACAAACACATGCCCGCTGTCGGTGAATTTGATGGCGTTGCTGATCAGATTGATCAAGATCTGACGCAAGCGGGCGGGATCCCCCAGCACTTGGCGGGGTACGTTCGGCTGGATTTGCACCAGCAATTCCAGATTCTTCTCGTGCGCCTTCAGGCGCATGATATCCGTGGCATCCTCGATAACGGCGAAAAGGTCGAAATCCGTGCGCTCTAGCACCAACTTGCCTTCTTCTATTTTCGAGAAATCTAGGATGTCATTAATGATGGTCAGCAAATTTTCGCCCGAATTGCGGATAATCTGCGTCCATTGACGTTGTTCGTTGGTCAGTTCGGTGTCGGACAAAAGATTGGTCATGCCCAAAACGGCGTTCATCGGCGTTCTAATCTCGTGGCTCATATTAGCCAAAAAGTCGCTTTTCAACTGATTGGTACGCTCGGCGATTTTCATTGCGTTCTGCAAATCCTGATAGCTCTTGCGCAATAATTGCTGCGACAGATCCAATTTTTTCAGCGTATTATGTACCGAGCGGGCGACCGAGCCGATTTCGTCCTTTTGTTTCAAAGCGGGCAAGGCGACCGCAGGCTTGTCCAAAGCGAATTGCGCCAGGGTTTTGTCCAGTTGCACGATCGGCCGAATGATGCTTTGCGCCACAAGCCATAAGGAAATAAGGCCCAAGCCGATGCCCGCAACGCAGGCGATGATCACCGGTAGCAAGCCACGATGAATATTACCGCCAGATTGCATGACATGATCCAGTGCAGTCATGCCCAACAGCAAATTCGGAGCGATCAGCAAAGCGCCACATGCCCATAAGCGCTGCTGAATCGGCAGGTCGGCGAGGCGTTTAATGAGCGTTTGCTGCGGCAGTTTCATATTATATCCGTTGTTTATAATTCCAGCTTAGAGGAGGGGGGTTCGCATTCGCTTAACAACCTTAAAATTGCGGCGATAATTTACCGCCTATTAGCAAAAAAATGCGCCGATTCGCGAATTGCAAATAACTGTTTGCAATTTGCCATTGCCCTATGGGCAGGCTATTGCGCTGCACCTAAAAATCCTTATGATATGAGCCACAAATCATTACAAAAAGAGAGATTAAAAATGACCATTATCAGCCATATCC
>CANGQU010000082.1 GCA_947456345.1 Alphaproteobacteria bacterium
GGTATCGCCGCGATTTGGGATATTTTTTGCGCTTTGCCGCCAAACATTTCGGCAAAACCATCGCCACCACCGATTTGATCGCCACCAATGCTGCCGATTTCCGCAGCTTTTTGGCCGAGCGGCATAATGCCTCTCAAGCCCGCGCCAGTAGCGCGCGCATGCTGTCTACCATCCGCAGTTTTTACCGGTTTTTGCGCCAAAGCGGCGCGGGCGAGAATGCGGCCATCGCGTTGATTCGCGGGCCGAAATTAGCCAAGCATCTGCCCCGCGCGTTATCAATTGCCGAGGCGCAGGATTTTATGACCGCCGTCGCCAACCAAGATGCTGCGCCGTGGCTGGCAGCGCGCGATGTGGCGTTATTCGGCTTGCTGTACGGCGCTGGTTTGCGCGTGGGCGAAGCGGTGGGGCTGAACCGCGCCCAGGCGCCGCTTGGGCCAATGCTGGCCTTGCGCGGCAAGGGCGGCAAAGAACGCGCAGTGCCCGTTTTGCCCGTGATCCAAGTAGCTGTAAAAAATTATCTGGCGCTTTGTCCCATCCCGCTTGGCGCAGATGGGCCGTTATTTATTGGCCCGCGCGGTAAGCGGTTACAACGCACGGCGGTAGCGAATATGGTGCAACACTGGCGGCTGCAATTGGGCTTGCCACCCAAAACCACGCCGCATGCGATGCGACATTCGTTTGCAACGCATTTGCTGAACGCCGGGGCCGATTTGCGCAGTATCCAGGAATTATTGGGTCACGCGAATTTGTCGAGCACGCAGATTTACACCGGCCTGGATACTGAGCGTTTATCCGCGTTGCATGCCGCGGCGCACCCACGCAATCAAAAAGATTCTACTTAGTGTTTTGCAGACGCGTTGCCAAATCCCTAACTTTATCGACATAACTTGCGTTTGCGTCTTTAGGCCCAAATAATACGCCGATCACATCCTGAAGACCGGTGTGATTGGCATTATCCTGCTGAAAAGAGGAAATGGCAGCGGCCGCTTTTTGACAAGTTACAAAAAATGCGGATACGCGTGATGCGTAAGTATCGGAGAGTTGACTATGCCCTAGACCGATTAAATTTTCAGTGGCGACATCTGGCTTAATTTTAGCAGTGCGTTCCACCGTCGTTATAGCACCAAGCAAGGATTTGATTTTAAACGTCCCAAATTTTCTATCTGCCTCTACTGTGGATTTTTGCAACTCCTCACTTAGACCGCGCAAAATAACGCTGATTTCCTGAACATAACTGGTGACACTCGCCCATGAACTGCCAACCGGAATCGATTCCAGATTATGGGTGGGTGTGCCAGTAGGCTGCGACAAATCCAAACGGGGCGGTTTAGGAGTGCGATCTGGCTGTTTCACCACCGCTACAGTTGCTGACGTGTGAACCAATACTTCGTCCCCAGTAGCGTTATTTGGATCGCTCAAATCCACTTTATTAGAGCCGTATTTCTTTTTTCGGTGCTTAGCGCTGCCGGGGCGGGGCCGTTTACCGGGCTCTCTTTCTCGCTTCGCCGTCACTTTCAGCGCGGTTGCGGGCATTGCCTCGGGCATAGGTTCTTTACGTAGCGCGCGCGGCAGTTTTGGCGCTTTCACGCGCGGCGGTTTTTTGGGCAATTGCGGCGCGGGCATGTTTTCAAAATCCGGGGTTTGATCCGGATAATACAGCCGCATCGCCAAATAAAAACCATAGGGTATTTTTTCGCGATTAGCCAAAATGCCGGGCTTAACCAGCGCAAATATTTCTCTCACCTGCTCTGCCCGCAAAGGCTGGCGATTGGCTAAATCGTCGGCTAATAAACCATATAGCAAATGGTATTGGTGGGTTGCATGGGCAACCAAATCCTGGCGGTGTTTATTTTCTTCGTGCGGCAGCATCAGGCCCAGATTAATCGCATAATTCTGCCAATCTTTACCTGTGCTATGGCGGAGGATAAAATTTGCCAATCTCTCGATAGTAAAGATGCGGTCCGCTGCTACCGTTGGCAAGTTAGCGGCATAATTTTTAGCCGCAAGAATAAGTTTTCTTTCCGACTCTTGTGCTAAGACTTGCGGGTCAGGCTCCGGCTTGGACTTTGGTTTTGTTTTACCGGCTGACTCGGCCATGCGCTGCGCTTCGCCAGCGGCTTGCTCTTTTTGATGCTGCAAAATGCCTGCCAACACCCAACGGCCAAAGGCGGCTTTTTCATCATGGAGTTTTGCATGCGCCTGCTTCGAGTCGCGACTGGGATATTTTAGCTTTGCGCGCTTGGGAAGATAATAACCGACGATTGCGCCTTTAAACAAAGTATCGCCCATTTCTGTGCGTAATGTTTTTAGGTTTTTTGAGTGCGCTCTGACAAAATCGTCTCGGCAGGAGTCTTTGTCACTTTGTGCAATATCTTGAATTGGTTTGGTGTTCTTAGGGTCGGCTTTTATTTGCCTAGTCCATAACTTTTTTTTCTTTGCGTCAAACATACGGTCGTATTTCGGCTGAAATTCCGACAACAGCTTTTGCAAGCGGCCCAAGCGTTTTTGTTCATCTAGTTTGATTGAATCTTTGGGCGTAATTTGGATTGTCGTCCCTGCCAACGCCATGGGGCTCAAAACGCCTGTGCGGCGTATATCATTAATCATCATCCCCACCCCCCTTGATCTTTATTGGCCCAAGTTTGAGGGGAAAGTATATTATATCCTTATAAAATACAACATGTTTTATATGGATTTTTTATTACAAAATCGGCACCTAAACATGAATCGCATGCCCATCGACGGCCAAGGCGGCTTCTTTGACCGCTTCATTTAATGTCGGGTGGGCGTGGCAGGTACGATAAATATCCTCGGCACTGCCGCCGAATTCAATCGCCAGCGCGATTTCGGCGATTAACGTCCCGGCATCGGGGCCGATAATATGCGCGCCGATGATTTTACCCGACTCGGCATGTTCCAGGATTTTCACAAAACCCTGGGTATCGTCATTGGCGCGGGCGCGGGAATTAGCCGAAAAGGGAAATTTGCCGGTTTTATACGGCACATTCTCCGCTTTTAATTCTTCTTCGGTTTTGCCGACACTGGCTACTTCGGGGTGGGTATAGATCACGGCCGGAATGCAATCGTAATTCACATGCGGTTTTTGCCCGGCGATCATTTCAACGCAGGCAATCCCCTCTTCTTCGGCTTTGTGCGCCAACATCGGACCACGGATCACATCGCCGATAGCGTACACATTCGGCACTGGTGTCTGGAAATGATCGTCCACGGGAATCCGTCCGCGTTCATCCAATGCCAAATTGATTTTATCCAACCCCAGCCCCGCGACGTTCGGCTTGCGCCCGACGGCGACTAGGACTACATCGGCCTCCATCTCCTCGCGTGCGCCACCAGATGCGGGTTCGAGGGTAAGTGTTACCGTGGTTTTATTTTTGCTGCTTTGTTTGGTGGCCGATACCAATTTGGTGGACAGGCGGAAATCGATGCCCATTTTCACCAATATTTTTTGCAGGGTTTTGGCGACTTCTTGATCCATGGTCGGCGTGATCCGATCCAAATATTCGATCACCGTTACCTGCGCGCCCAAACGCCGCCACACCGTAGCCATTTCCAATCCGATATACCCGCCGCCAATCACCGCCAAATGCTTTGGCACGCTGGGCAAGGCCAATGCGCCGGTGGACGAGACGATGTTTTTTTCATCAATCGCAATACCCGGCAGGCTGATCACATCCGATCCGGTGGCGATTAAAATCTTGCCCGCCGAATATTGCTGGCTTTGCCCCTTATCATCCGTGACGGCGATGGTAGTGGCGTTCACAAAACTACCCAAACCCAACAAGCGCGTGATTTTATTTTTCTTGAATAAAAAATCGATGCCACCCGTCAAATCCTTGACGACTTTGTCCTTGCGCGCGAGCATTTTCTCGAGATTTAAAACCGTGTTGCCCACTTCGACGCCGTGGGACGATAAATGTTCTTTCGCTTCCTCGTACTTATGACTCGATTGCAATAAGGCTTTGGACGGGATGCAACCCACATTCAAACATGTGCCGCCCAAGGTGGCGCGTTTTTCGACAACCGCCACGCGCATGCCCAATTGCGCCGCGCGAATGGCGGCCACATAGCCGCCAGGCCCGGCACCGATAACGATTAGATCAAAAGAATTTTCGGACATTTCTCACCCAAATAAATTGTCATCCTGAGGGAGCGCAAGCGACCGAAGGATCTGGATCGACAAGATCCTTCGCTGCGCTCAGGATGACACTATACGCTTAATAATAACCGCTGCGGATCTTCGATGCATTCTTTGACCCGCACCAAAAACGTCACTGCTTCGCGCCCATCGATAATGCGGTGGTCATAGGACAACGCCACATACATCATGGGGCGAATTTCGATTTTATCGCCGACCGCGATGGGGCGTTTTTGGATTTTATGCATGCCCAAAATGCCCGATTGCGGCGGGTTCAAAATGGGCGTGGACATCAATGATCCATAAATGCCGCCATTGGTGATGGTAAACGTGCCGCCGGTCATATCGTCGATGGATAATTTGCCATCCTTGGCTTTTTTGCCCAAGGCGCCAACGGTTTTTTCAATTTCGGCCAGCGACAGGGAATCGCAATCGCGCACCACGGGCACGACCAAGCCCTGTTCGGTGCCAACGGCGATGCCGATATCGTAATAATTTTTGTAAATGATTTCATCGCCCGCGATTTCGGCATTCACCGCCGGGATTTCCCGCAATGCCTGCACGCAGGCCTTGGCGAAAAGCGACATAAAGCCCAATTTTACGCCGTGCGTTTTTTCGAAACTGTCTTTGTACGCTTCGCGCAGCGCCATCACGGCGGTCATA
>CANGQU010000083.1 GCA_947456345.1 Alphaproteobacteria bacterium
CGCGGGGATAAAAAACCGGCCCCAAAAAATTTGGGGCCGGCTGAACTATTTGCTTAGTAACTTTGTGGGCGGTTGGTGGTTATAAATTGCCACCAGCCGTTGCAGAGTATCAATCGTCATGGCCAGGATCAGAATAATCCCGATTAAACGCAAATATGGATTATCCCGCTGCCTGGCCATGGCCTAACCTTACTGCTGCACCGGTGCCGGTGCAGCCGGATCGGCAGGCGCTGCTGGTGCCGCTTTGGCTTGGCGTACGTCCGCTACCAGTTTTTTGAACGCATCGGCATCCAAAGCGCCGGGATAGAATTTATCGCCGATGATAAAAGCCGGGGTGCCATTCACGCCCAGCTTGAGGCCCAAGGCGCGGTCAGCTTCGATCGTTTGCTGGATTTCCGGCGAGTTCATATCAGCCTTTAATTGCGCTTCGTTCAAGCCTAGGTTTTTGGCAATGGTGCTGATCGCCGCATCATCCTTGGGCGCTTTCCAATCCATCAGCGCGGTGTGGAATTCGACATACTTGCCTTGCTTGGCTGCTGCCAAGGCGGCCTTGGCGGCCAATACCGACGAATCGCCCAAAATCGGATATTCCTTGAAGATGAATTTGATTTTGCCATCTTGCAATACTGCATCGCGGATGGGATGGAACACGGCTTTGCAATATCCGCAATTATAGTCAAAGAATTCGACCACGGTCACATCGCCACTGGGATTGCCCATTACCGGCGAGGCTGGATTGTTGAAAATTTCGTTGCTGAATTGCTGGATCGATTTTTTGGTGTTGTTGGCTTGCTCCTCGCGCATTTGACGCTGATAGGCTTCGAGGGCGTCGATGACCAGCTTGGGTTCCTTGGTCAAAAGCTCGCGCACGGCGGTTTTGACTTCTTCGGTTTGATTTGGTGTCAGATTATCGGCTTGCTGTTGGCCACAAGCGGCCAGGCCCAGCATGATTACGGCGGCAAGAGAGAGAAAAATTTTCTGCATGTATGCTCCGGTTGGAAGGGGGGGGGATGTATAATCGAATTTACCCCTGCGCCGCCCAGACCACAAGGCCAATATTATTTTTTCTCGTCCGCGGCCAATTGATTTTGAATATCCTCGGCGCGTTGCCGGGCGGCGGTATCGTTGCCCAGGCTGGCCAGGGCGCGTTTGGCTTGTTCTTTGGCGCGCGGTTTATCGCCTTGTAGTAAAGCAAGCTCGGCCAGGGCCAGGGCGGATTTGCCAAATTCGCCGGTGCGGCCGCGGGCGATCGCCTCCATCCGCCAGCCCTGACCATAGGCGGGTTCCAGCCGCAATACTTCGGCCAAAAGCGGTATGGCTTCGGCGGCGGCTTTGGGATCCGGTTCTGCCAACAATGCTTGCGCCAACCCAAGACGAATCAACGCCTGTTGCGGGGCTAGTTGCAGGGCACGGCGGTAATCGGCCAAATAAGCGCTGCGTCCTGATTTGCTCAATTCCGGGCTTTCCAGGCGCGCCTGGCCGCGCATTTCATACAAAAACGGATCGGTGGGGTTTTCAGCGATCAGCCGGTCTAATTCGGTGATGGCCTGAGCAGCGGTACCAAAGCGAAATTCGTTGATGGCGCGGGCATAACGCGCGGCGAAAGATTGGTCGACCATTGGGTAATGTAGCGCCAATTTTGTTGGGTCCCATAAAAACCCGCCCAATTTTGCGCGGATCCGGGTATGCGCGTTGGCGAATTGGGTGTTGGCGGGGCTTGGCCCGGGCTGGGGATGGGCGCGCAAAAAAGCGGCCGCGGCCTCCACCCGTTCGGCACTGAGCGGGTGGGTTTGCAAATAGGGGTTGGGCTGCCCGTCCAATTGTAAACGTTGCTCGCTCTGTAGGATTTTAAAAAAATCCAACAAGCCTTGGGGCGTGACATTCAGTTGTTGTAAATAACTTAACCCTGCTTGATCGGCAGAACGTTCTTGGACGCGGGTATAGGCCAAGGCAGAGCGTTGGAACACTTGCGCCCCAGCGCCCAAAATCGCCATCCCCGCATCGCCCCGGCCCAGCGCCAAGGCCGCGCCCGCCAGCAATTGCAGCACCAGGCTTTGTTCCTTGATCGTCGATAAATCTTGCTGGCGGCGCACCAAATGCCCGCCCGCAATATGGCCGGCTTCGTGAGCAATCACGCCCATCAATTGCGCATAATTTTCCGAACGCAGCAGCAAGCCGGTATGAATAAAAATATTTTGCCCGCCCGCGACAAAGGCGTTCAGGCTGTCGTCCTGGACGATGAACAAGCGGAATGCCGAGCGTTCAACGCCCGCAGCATCCAAAATCGGATAGATCAGCGTTTTCAGGTTCTGTTCGGTTTCCGCATCGCGGATCAGATTCATGCCCTTGGCGTTGGCGAGGGCAGGCATGGCCAGTGCCAAACAAAACAGCAAAGCGTATAGCGTATAGCGTATAGCGGATAGTGGATAATGACGCGCAAAGTACCTTAGGCAATTGTAAGAAGTTTTGCTTTGTCCACTACCCACTAGCCACCACCCACTATTTAAACGCTTTTCCGCCACCAGCCGCGCTTGGGATTGCTGGGCGCGCCTTCGATCACCGCTACATTCGGATCCGGCTCGGCGCGTTGCTCGGCCGGCGCGGATTGGGCAATAGGCGGCGGGGTGTACGCCGGTTCAACCGGACGGTAATTGGCTGCGGGCGCATAATCCTCGGATGGTGGATTGCCGCCGGTGGGCGATGCATTCTCGCCGCTTTGGGCTTGCGGGTTGTCGCTGCGTCCTTCGCCGTCGAAACGGTTGCGTCCGCCGCCGCGATTGTTGCGATCGCCCCGGTCACGCCCGCGGAAACGGCCCCGGCGGCCGCCTCTGCGTTCGCCGCGCTCGCCACCACGATCATTGCGATCACCGCGCGGTGGACGGGAATCGCCATTCGCCTGTTGGGGCTGTTCGCCCGGTGCGGCGGCGTTAATATCGTTGCCGTTGGGTTCGTCGCTTTCAGCATGGATCGGCGCATTGCCGTTCTGTCCGCCGTTACGGTCGCGGAAATTATTGCGGCCGCCGCGATCATTGCCCCGGTCGCGGTCGTTGCGATCGCGGCCCCGGTTGCGGCCACGGTCTTGGTCACGGCCTTCGTGGCGGTGCGGGCGGTCATGCTGGTGGCGTTCTTGGCGCTGCCCCGATTGCTCGCGGCCTTCGTGGCGCGCTTCGCCCTCGTCATCGTCGCCGTGTTCGCCGGGCATGGGAATACGTTCGATTTTGTGCGCGGGCGAAACCAAAGTATCATCGAATTCCAGCAAGATGCGGGTTTTGTGTTCGGCTTCTAGCTCGGCCAGCTTGCCGCGCTTGAAGTTCAGCAAATACATGGCCGAATGAATGGCCATGAACACCTTTAATTCTTTGCTGGGGCGTTTGGATAATTCCTCCTCGATGCCGCGCAAAATCGCTAGCGCCGAAGATTCGGTTGAACGCACCACACCCAAACCGTTGCAAGTCGGGCATTTGCTGCTGGAGCCTTCCAGCACACTTGGGCGCAGGCGCTGGCGGGTCAACTCCATCAGGCCGAAATGCGAAATGCGTCCCAATTGCATGCGGGCGCGGTCTTTTTTGCAGAATTCCTTGAAACGCCGCTCGACCTGCACCTTGTTGCCATGGTGTTCCATGTCGATGAAATCGATAACGATCAAGCCCGCCAAATCGCGCAAACGCATTTGCCGCGCCGTTTCTTCGGCCGCCTCTAGATTGGTGCGGTAAGCTGTTTCCTCGATGTTGCGCTCGCGCGTCGAGCGGCCCGAGTTGACGTCGATGGCAACCAAAGCCTCGGTCTGGTTGATAATGATGTAACCCCCCGACGGCAATTCGACCCGATTGTCGTGCACGGCGTCGATCTGGCTTTCCACCTGATATTTTTGGAATAATCCTTGGGTTTTGTCCTTGAACTGCTGCACGCGTTTGGCGTGGCTGGGGGTCAGCACCTTCATCAAGGCTTTGGCGGTCTTATAGCCTTCCTCGCCTTCGATATGCACTTCTTCGATGTCGCGGTGGTACAAATCGCGGATGGCGCGCTTGACCAAATTGCCTTCTTCGTAAATCAGGGCCGGGGCATTGGATTGCAGGGTTTTATCCCGGATCTCGTCCCAGAGTTTCAGCAAATAATCGCAATCGCGCTTGATGTCGGTTTTCGGCCGGTCGGCGCCGGCGGTACGTAGGATCACGGCCATGCCATCGGGCACTTCGAGGCTGGAAATCAGGCTCTTCATGCGGCGGCGGTCTTGGTAATTGTTGATTTTACGCGATACGCCAGAGCGGGCGGAATTCGGCATCAATACGCAATAACGGCCCGGCAACGAGATGTAGCTGGTCAGGGCCGCACCTTTCATGCCGCGCTCTTCCTTGACGACTTGGACCAAAAGGATTTGTTTGCGCTTGATGACTTCTTGGATTTTGTATTTGCGGAAAAACTTCATCCGGCGATAAGCGCTGGCTTCTTCGGCTTCGTCGCCGCCCATGGTTTCCACGCTGCGGCCTTCGCTGGCTTTGGGCGCGGCTTGGGCTTGGGGGGCGGCTTCGCCCTCGCTCTCGCTTTCGGCAAGGGCTTCTTCACCCGGGGTTTCGGCCACAGCGCCATCGGCCGGGGCCGCAATGGCTGCTTCGGAGCCTTCGACGGCGTTGTCTTCGGCGTCTTCTTGGGCTTCCTCCGCCGCTTCTTCGGCCATCAAGGCTTCGCGGTCGGCGATAGGGATTTGATAATAATCGGGATGGATTTCGGAAAACGCCAAGAAACCTTGGCGATTACCGCCATATTCGACAAAACAGGCTTGTAACGACGGTTCGACCCGGGTTACACGCGCTAGATAAA
>CANGQU010000084.1 GCA_947456345.1 Alphaproteobacteria bacterium
CCATATGTCCAAGACTTTGCGCAACTATTTATTCGGCACGCATCGCCGCCACCCCATCGCCCGCGCGGTGGCCCGGCGGGCGGAGAAAATTGTCCTTGCCCATAAAAATTTCAATTACGATTTTGCCACCAATGGCGAAGAATTTTTGCTGCGTGATGTCATCGCCCCCACGCAGCCGCAGGTGATTTTCGATGTTGGTGCGAATGTCGGCGATTGGGCGGTCATGGCCGCCCAGCATTGCGCGGATGCGACGATTCACGCCTTTGAAATTGTGCCCGCTACGGCCGATCTTTGCGCCAAAAACATCGCCCATGAAAAACGCATTATCCTAAACCGGTTTGGCTTGGCGGATCAGGCGGGCGAGATTCCGATCCGCGTTTATGACGGGCTTTCAACCCACAGCAGCGCCGTGGATTTCCCGCACGATGCGCCAAGCCGTGTGGTGCCGTGCCCGGTGCAAACCGGCGATGATTATGTCCGCGCGCAAAATGTGGCGCAGATTGATTTGTTATTGCTGGATGTCGAGGGGGCGGAAAACCGCGTGATGGCCGGTTTTGCCGAAACCTTGCGTTTGGGTAAAATTCGTGCTATCCAATTTGAATACGGCCGGGCGAATATTTTGTCGAAATTCCTGCTGCGTGATTGGTACGAATTGTTGACGCCGTTGGGATATAAAATCGGCAAGCTCTATCCGACCTATATTGATTTCAAGCCCTATGATTTGCGGGACGAAGATTTCATCGGCCCGAATTACGTGGCAATGCACTCTTAAAACTAAGGCCGCGGCACTTTGCCCGCTGATTTGCGTGCCGACTGCGCTCGCGTATCATTTGTAATAAAAATATAATTTATATTAATAAGTCATTACAATATTTACAAAATAATTATATTTATATAATATTGCACCCATTCGGCATTTGCGCCGCAATCCAACCATTTTAACGAGGGTGCAATCATGGGCTTACTTTCCTTGTTTAAAAGAGAAGACCCGAATCAATCGCGTGGCGGCGATGCCCGCGGCAATAGCATCGATATCAGTCCAGGGGAGGTGTCGCGCCAAGAAGTCGCCGCCGGAGTTGCCGATATCAAAATGCGTTCCGCGCGTTATCAGGCTTTCCTGATCACCAAACAAAAATACCCCGAGCTTGAGGCCGATCAAGCCGCACATAAAACCATCCAATTTTACACCGATCCGCAGCAGCAAAAAATTTACGGCACTAATTTGGATCGATGCTTGCAGTTATCGGTTGAAACCGCGATTTGGGTGGCGGATCAAGAACGGCGGGGATTTCCGGCCGCGATGGCTGCCGCTAGCGCTGCCAGGGAAAAGGAAAAGGCTAAAAAAGGTTTATTGCCAACGGTACCGGTGGAAAATGCGGCAGCGTCGCAGTCGCCCAAACCCTCGGCGATCAAATTGCCCCCCGAGCTGCAAGCTAGCTTGCAACAAGACCGCCAGCGCCTCCAGGCTTGGTCAAAAGATCCTCAAGCGTTGTTGTTGAAAATGGTCGCGCTGCAGGACAGCCATGCCGATTTTCTGGTGGTGGCGCTGAAAACCACCATTACCCAGGACAATACTGAAACCCCTACCGTGCGGGGGTTGCTGGTGCTGTCACTACAAATCGCCGCCGACCGCCGCGAGGAGGCGATCCAGGTTTTGCAACAAGGTATTGACGCCGGGCCGATCGCCGACCGATTGCGGAAATTGGGCGCCAAACTGCACAGCCGCGATGGCTTGCCATCGGTGCTGCGCTGTGACGCCAAGGGACATCCCATATCGGCGCAATTCCATACGGATGGCAAACTGGGCGCGCCGGGTGCTAACCATTTAGGCCGGGTGCATTTTCGCGGCGATGGCGGCATTTATTGTTTGGATTACTGGCAGGACGGGAAAATCAAGACGGCGGGTCCCCTGGGCTCCCGCTTCGGCTGGAACCAAGCGGGTGAGGTTATTTTCGCCGATATGCCGAGCGATGCTCTGGACAAACACTCCAGCGTGGGCGATCAGGAATACGTCTTGCGCAGCAGCGGTAGCAGTAGCGGGCGCGACAATTACAATGTTGCCGCCAAAGCGGCGCGCTTGACCCAAGCCAATTTAAGCCGCTAAACGCATGAGTTTTTCCAGCAACCCCAACGACACGGCAATGGGCGTTTGTCTAAGGCCCCAAGCCTTGGACCGGTTGTGGGCGCCTGCGGACGTCCAGTTGATAGTGGCTAATTCGCCTGTGCTGTTACGTGAATTGTTGCGGGAAATTTTATGGCTGCAACTATATTTGCAGAATCTGGATCAACCGCCGGATAAATCGACGTTGCGATTGGGGCAATTATCGGGGCAGTTGCCGGATATGGTGGCGATGGGAATGGCGGTTGCCGCTTATGGTGCGGCGAAAAAAAATCCTGACCTGAATCATTTGGCCGAGCATGATGTGATTTTAACCGCCCCGCGCTGGCATTTGGCGCAATGGTCGCAGCAATTATGGCAGGGCGATGCCAAGGCGGCGCAGGCCAGCCATATCGCCGCCATTTGCGCCAGTGCTGTATTATTGCAAACCGCGCTAACGTACCAAGCAAATCCACAAACGCTGCATGCCGGGCGGATGGCCGATATGTTGCGGCAGGATCGTATTTTGCCCAAAGATGCCGACGGCTTGATGCGCGGGGGGTTTTGGCCCGCCATTTTCACGGCGAACAATCAGCTGTTGGGCATTCAGGAAAAAATAATCCGTCGCGCCATACCAGACCCCTGCCAATTGGCGTTGCAAGCGGGGGAAGAAATTCAAGATGCGATGGCCGGCGCCTTGCAAACCGTGATCGCCACGGGGGCCGAGGTGCAGGGCAGGGGTGTCATAGGCGTCATCCGGCCCGACCGGGTTAACGGTGTGGTCCGCGCCAGCCGCTAACCGATGGCTTGAATCTATCGCGGTTTTATGGCAGCTTTGTCCCGATAAAAGATAATTTGGGGGAAAAATGACAACCTATAAAAACGAAGCCACCAGCAATTTAGTTGGCATTATCCAAGCCGCGCTAGCCAACGGCTATCTGGAATTGCAGCCGCAGGGTATAGCGAGTTGTTGGATCGCGGTGCTAGCGTGATGGCCAAAGTGCCGGGGCAGTATTCCGGCACACGGCGACCCGAGACGCGTCATCGCGGTGACACGCATTTATTGACGGTTGCGGTGGTGGTGCGAAACAATGCCTTTCCCCAGGAAATCAAAACGATTATTGCAGCAGCTTTTGACGCGCAAGTAAAAAAGGGCGCAAAAGCGAATGTTGGCATCGTACCCGGCGCCAGCCCGGCCGAGGCCAGACTGGGTATACTCCGTGCGGCACATGCTGGTCTTCTTACCACCGGCAAGCAAGTGCGTTCGCGCAGCGATCAGGCTCAGGCACTGGTCGAAGGCGTTAGCGCCGCCGCTGCCGCGCGTACTGGGGGCAGACGGCGCGCTTAGGGCTTAAAATCCCCATTGACCGGGGCGGGGATTTGGCTATATTGCCCGCCTGTTGCCTAACGACTATCCACTATCAGCTATAAACTAGGCAAGCCCCTGTGGCGGAACTGGCAGACGCGGCAGACTCAAAATCTGTTGTCAGCAATGACGTGGGAGTTCGACCCTCCCCGGGGGCACCAACCTTCGCGAAGGCTTCGGTTGGCGAGTTTTATTTTGCCGGGTCGTTCATTATGGCCCGTCCACCGAAGCTTTAGCGTAGGTGGAACCCTCCCCGGGGGCACCAATAAAAACAAGAGCTTACCGCAAGGTGGCTCTTTTTTGTTTACAGGCCAAAATTTTCGGGTAAGCACCGGGTAAGCAGTTGGAACGTGATTTTAAATAGTGGCAGATAGCACACACGCTCTCTGACGTGCGCTGTACGTGTTACTGTTATTTCTGCTAGACTACCGCCATGGCCTATACTCAAAAATTCATTATGAATCTCCGTCCGCCGCGCGTGTTGTGGCTGTTATTAGCTGCATCCTTGTTCGCCTTGGCCGGGGCGTATGTGGCGGAATACGGGTTCAATTTACGCCCGTGTATTTTATGCCTCTACCAACGCTTGCCGTATGCGTTGGCGATCGGCGTTTTGGTGATAACTTTGGGTTTTATGCGGCTTGATGCCGTGATGCGCTGGCATAAAATTCTGCCCTTTATACTCTATTTATTGGCGGTTGTTTTTGCCAGCGGCATGGTGCTGGCCGCGTATCACACGGGCGTCGAACACGGCGTTTGGGCGGGGCCAAGCGTTTGCGCCTCGCCTACACCCGGCGGCGATGATTTGGATGCGCTGTTCCGCGAGATTATGCAAACGCCGATGGTCCGGTGCGATGTGCCGGCATTTGTGTTTTTGGGCTTGTCGATGGCGGGGTGGAATATATTTTATAGTGGTATGTTAATGATGATCGCGATCATCGGCGCGCGCAAAGCGGGGAATCATGGCTGGTAGAAAAAGTGCCAAGTACCAAGTACCAAGCACCAAGAAAAAAGTACCAAATACCAAGCTGATCGAAAAAATGATCCGTGTCGATCATGCGGGCGAATACGGCGCCAAGCGCATTTATCAAGGACAAATGGCGGTGTTGGGCAAAACGCCGCGCCTGAAAAAACTGTTACAGGAAATGATGGACCATGAATTGGAACATCTGGAATATTTCGAACGCGCTATCCCGCAACGTCGCGTGCGCCCAACCGCGTTATTGCCGTTGTGGCATATTGGCGGATTCGCCATGGGGGCGGTGACGGCGTTGCTGGGCGAAAAAGCAGCCATGGCCTGTACCGTTGCGGTCGAAGAAGTAATCGAAAAA
>CANGQU010000085.1 GCA_947456345.1 Alphaproteobacteria bacterium
ATGGCCGACATCAAAATCATCGCCGCATATTCGCCCAAATAAAATAAGGCGAAACTCATCCCCGAATATTCGGTGAAATAGCCGCCGACCAATTCCGATTCCCCCTCGGGCAAATCGAATGGCGAGCGGTTGGTTTCCGCCAGGGCCGAGATAAAAAACACCACAGCCATCGGCAATAGCGGCAGCAAGAACCAGTTCAGTACCCCACCCTGCTGCGCCTCAACGATTTTCGTAAGATTAAGGGAACCAACGCACAGCAAAACGGTAACGATCACAAAACCAATAGAAACTTCGTAGGAAACCATCTGCGCGGCGGAACGCAACGCCCCTAAAAACGAGTATTTGGAATTCGATGCCCACCCGGCGATGATAATCCCATAAACCCCCAATGACGAGATCGCAAATAAATACAAAATACCGACATTGATATCGGCGATCACTACGCCCGCCGACAGCGGAATAACCGCCCAGGCGATAAGAGACAGGGAGAATGTTATCACCGGTGCCAGCAGGAATAAAAACCGGTTAGCGCCAGCGGGAATAATCATTTCCTTCATCAACAGCTTTAAGCCGTCGGCAAAGGGTTGCAGCAACCCAAACGGCCCGACAACATTGGGGCCTTTGCGCAGTTGGATTGAACCAATCACCTTACGCTCGAACAAGGTTAACATGGCAACTGCTATCAGCAATGGCACTACCAGTGCGAAAATATAAAGCGTTGTCCAAGCCGCAGGGATACCGTAAGTCTGCCAAAGCTGTTCCATTATGCCGCCTCCGCCGTGATACCCATTTGGAATTCTTGGGTGCATTTGGCCATGGTCACCGAATTGCGGCTTATGGCGCAGGTCATATAATAGTTTTTAAATGCCGACCCAAGCGGTGCGGCTGTGATACTGCCAGATGTGCCAAAACTACCCCAATTGGATTTTGCGACATTGCCCAAGGCGGCGAATTGCGCGTAATCCCTGGCTAAATGCGCGCGCAATTCCACCAAATTATTCCATGGCAAAGATTTGCCCAAAGCTTCGGATAAGGCACGGATGATTTTCCAATCCTCACGGGCCTCGCCCGGCGGCATGATAGCGCCGAACGCCAATTGCGCCCGCCCCTCGGTATTGACATAAATCGCGTCTTTTTCGGTATAGGCTGCGCCCGGTAAAATCAAATCGGCGCGCTCTGCGCCCGCATCGCCATGATGACCTTGATAGATAACAAAAGCCTGGCCTAGTTTCGTAGTATCAATCTCGTCCGCACCTAGCAAATAGACGACGTCCATTCCGCCTTGCAGGATTTGATTCACATCCTTGCCCGCTTGGGCCGGAACAAAACCAATATCCAACGCCCCTACCCGACCAGCGGCCAGGTGCAGGACATTAAATCCGTTCCAATCTGCCTGGATCATATTGCAATTTTCAGCCAGTTGCCGGGCGGCCGCCAATATGGCTGCACCGTCGGCGCGGCGCAAAGCCGACATGCCCAAAATCAGCATCGGCTTTTGCGCCGACTTTAATTTCTGGGCCAAGGGATGTTTACCTGCGGCAATATCGGCCAACACGGCGGGCGATTCGCCCAGATGCTCGGTCTTGATTGTTAGGGACGCGTTCTGGCCAATCACGGCAACCGGCATGCCCGTTTGCAAATAGCGTTTGCGCAAGCGCGCCATCACCAGCGGCGCTTCGCGTTTCAAATCGCAGCCGATAATCAATACCGCATCGGCCTGCTCGATGCCGGCGATGGTCGTATTAAAAATATAACCAGCGCGGTTTTTTGGGTCCAGCGCCGCACCATCTTGGCGACAATCGCGATTGTTGATCCCCAGGCCATCCAACAAGCGACGCATGCCGTAAACGGTTTCAACATCAACCAAGTCACCGGCGATGACGCCAATTTTATTCGGCACAGTATTTTTGATTTTTTCGGCCGCTGCACTAAGAGCTTCGGACCAGGAGACGGGTGTCAATTTGCCATTTTTACGCAAATACGGTCTATCCAAGCGCTGATATTTTAAACCGTCATAGGCAAAGCGGGATTTATCGGCCAGCCATTCTTCGTTCACATCCTCGTTCAGGCGCGGCATAATCCGCATCACCTCCGCCCCGCGCGTATCAATGCGGATAGCGGCTCCAACCGCGTCCAACACGTCGATGCTCTCGGTTTTGCGTAACTCCCATGGCCGCGCGGTAAAGGCATAGGGCGCATTGGTCAAAGCACCCACGGGGCAAAGATCAATGATATTGCCAGACAATTCTGAGGTTAGCGCCTTTTCGACATAAGTGGTGACTTCCATGCCCTCGCCCCGGCCAATCGCGCCCAGTTCCGGCACGCCAGCGATTTCGTCAATAAAACGAATGCAGCGTGTGCAGTGAATGCAACGGGTCATTTCGGTTTTAATTAATGGGCCCATGTATTTGTCTTTGACCGCGCGGCGCATTTCCTGGGTGCGGCCACGGTCATAGCCATAGGCCATGGCTTGATCCTGCAAATCGCACTCTCCGCCCTGATCGCAGATGGGGCAATCGAGGGGGTGGTTCAATAGCAAAAATTCCATCACACCTTGGCGTGCTTTAATCACGCTGGCGGTATTGGTTTTAATCACCATGCCGTCCGATACCGGCATCGCGCAAGAGGCGATGGGTTTCGGCGCCTTCTCCATTTCAACCAGGCACATGCGGCAGTTGCCGGCGATGGCCAACCGCTCATGAAAACAAAAATGGGGAATTTCGATGCCGACATCGCGGCAAGCCTGAAACACGGTGCGGCCGTGCGGGACTTCGGTTTCAATTCCATCAATTGTCAGTTTGGTCATAATGAACCTATAAACTATAATTAAAACCAGTCAACAACACTTAAGATTACAGATATTAAAACAAGGATGAACCAAGCGAAGTATTTAAGAACAGTTAGTACTGCTATAGCAGTTTTGTTCTTAACGTTTACATTTACATCGTCCCAATTATTTCTAGACTTACCCAAAAAACACAGATGATAAATAGATTCAATTAAGGACGAGAAAAAATCCAACATCCAAGCTCCTATAATTTCGGCATACCCGACAACCTTTTTGTTTAATCCGCCAAACCTTCGACAACGCCTTGGCCTAACGAAAAATAATATCCAATCACGCCAAACAACATTAACAACAACACCAACAAATTTAAGAACAACACCACGAGGGCAATCCGGCGGACATAGACATGCCAACGTGCGGCCGGCCGCCAGCGCCACAAAACCCACCCCGCGCCCAACAAGACCATCAAAATAAATATTAATGGCCAAACCATGGGATCACGCCACGGCTTGATGCTTGGCGAGGATACGCCGTTCGATCTCGGGACGGAAATGGCGCACCAAGCCTTGGATTGGCCAGGCAGCGGCATCGCCCAGAGCGCAGATCGTATGCCCCTCGACCTGTTTGGTGATATCCAGCAACATGTCGATTTCTCTCACTTCGGCGTCGCCACGCACCAACCGCTCCATAATCCGCCACATCCAACCCGTGCCTTCACGGCAAGGGGTGCATTGACCGCAGGATTCGTGTTTGTAGAAACGAGAGAGGCGGGCAATCGCCTTGACCACATCGGTGGATTTATCCATCACGATAATGGCGGCCGTGCCCAAACCCGACTGCACCGCGCGCAAGGAATCGAAATCCATCAGCACAGTATCGCAGATCGATTTGGGCAACAACGGTACGGAACTGCCGCCCGGGATGATGGCCAATAAATTATCCCAACCGCCACGCACCCCACCCGCGTATTTTTCGATCAGCTCACGCAAGGGAATGCCCATGGCTTCTTCGACATTGCACGGCGTATTGACGTGACCCGAGATGCAATAGATTTTTGTGCCTTCGTTTTTCGGGCGTCCAATGCCAGCAAACCACGGGCCGCCACGGCGTAAAATCTCCCCCACCACGGCAATGGTCTCAACGTTATTGATCGTAGTAGGACAGCCGTAAAGGCCGACAGCAGCGGGGAAAGGCGGTTTTAGTCGCGGTTGGCCTTTTTTGCCCTCCAGCGACTCCAACAGTGCGGTCTCCTCGCCGCAAATATAAGCGCCCGCGCCACGATGCAAATACAGGTCAAAATCATAACCGCTACCGCAAGCATTTTTGCCGATTAGACCGGCGGCATAAGCCTCGTCAATCGCTTGTTGCAGATTGCTATGCTCGTTATAAAATTCGCCGCGTATGTAAATATAGCAAACATGCGCCCCCATCCCGACCGAAGCGAGCAAACACCCCTCGATCAAACGATGCGGATCAAAGCGGATAATATCGCGGTCTTTGCAAGTACCAGGCTCCGACTCATCGGCATTCACCACCAAATAACTGGGGCGGCCATCGGGCGAATCCTTGGGCATAAAGGACCATTTCATACCAGTCGGAAAACCGGCACCACCACGGCCCCGCAAGCCGGATTTCTTGACTTCTTCGGTGATCCAATCCCGGCCTTTGAGCACCAGATCCTTGGTCCCGGACCAAATGCCGCGCGATTTAGCACCGGCCAAACGCCAATCATTTTGGCCGTACAAATTGGTAAATATCCGGTCCTGGTCCTGCAGCATTGCTATTTATTCTCCAGCAAAGTTTTGCGCCCGCCCATCGGGGCCGAGCCTTGGCGCGCGATTTGCGAGCCGGTCATGGGTTTTCTATCCGCCGCCAATTCATCCAAAATTTTCGCTGTGCTCGATGCGTCTAAATCCTCGAAAAAATCGTCGTTGATTTGCATCATCGGCGCATTAACGCAAGCCCCCACGCATTCCA
>CANGQU010000086.1 GCA_947456345.1 Alphaproteobacteria bacterium
CGGTTGCGTTCGTGGCGTATTTATCCGCCCTGTGCCATGTGCAATATACGGCGGCGCAATACGCGTTGTTGTCGTCGTTGATGGCGGTGGGGCGGACGGTGTTGACGGCCTATGCCGGGTTTATTGTCGCCGGTGTCGGCTGGTTTTGGTTTTTTGTCATCACCGCGTTTGCGGCCATACCGGGCTTGTTGATTTTATGGCATTTGCGCCGTGCGGGGCTGACGCGGGTTGAGCCGGATCGCGGCGACATTCGCACTGCGCTTGATGACGCGCAGGGCTAGGGACTATCTAGGCCGCAGCGCCGTCCAGCGCATAACCGGCCGAGCGGACGGTGCGGATCACATCTTCGGTGCCTTCGATGTTGATCGCTTTGCGCAGGCGGCGGATATGGACATCTACCGTGCGTGCCTCGACATAAACATTTTGGCCCCAGACCGAATCCAATAATTGCTCGCGGCTGAACACGCGCTGCGGGTTTTCCATGAAATGCCGCAGCAGGCGGAATTCAGTCGGCCCCAGATGGATTTCCTTGTTCGCGCGCTTGACCCGAAACGTGGTGGTGTCCAAAACGATATCCAAGAAAGTCAGGGTTTCGGCACCGGCCTGGGGATTCGCGCGGCGCAAGACAGCGCGGATGCGGGCGATCAATTCTTGGGGCGAAAAGGGCTTGGTGATGTAGTCATCCGCGCCGGAATTTAGGCCACGCAGTTTATCCGTCTCCTCGCCCTTGGCGGTCAGCATGATAATGGGCAGGGTTTTGTATTCCGGTTCGCGCCGCAACTGGCGGCAAATTTCGATGCCGGGCAAAAGCGGCAGCATCCAATCCAGCAAAATCAAATCGGGTTTTTGTTCGCGCACGGCCAACAACGCCTCCTCGCCGTCATGGGCGAGGCGCAGGCTAAAACCTTCTTGTTCCAGATTGTATTTGATAAGCGTGGCGATGTCGCGGTCGTCTTCGACGATCAAAATATGTTGTTTCATCCGGCCCTGGGCAGTTTGTTGACGGGTAGGGGCGTATTAGAATTAATATTGGCCGGGCCGTCAAGCGGCGTTTGCACCGGGCTGGTCAATTGCGCGGTGGAATCGTAGAAACGGCGTTTTTCTTCCAAACGCTCGCCGCGCAGCCAATAATACAGCGCCTCGGCCATATTGCTTTGGTGGTCGCCGATCCGTTCCAGATTGCGGGCGATGAACCATAAATGCGTGGCTGTTACAACCGCTTGCGGTCGCTGACCAAGGATCGGCAGAATGTCGAGCACGATCGAAGTGTAATGCGCATCCAAATCGGCATCTGCATGCCAGGCCAGGCGCGCTGCTTCGGCATTTTGTTGTAAAATCGCGTTCAGCAATTGGTTCAGATTGCGGGCGGCGGTTTGCGCCATGCGCCACACCGTGCCCTGAATCGCGGGCAATTGATGATCGGTCAAAGCCTCGGCCCGCTGGACGATGTTTTTGGCGTAATCGCCAATCCGCTCCAGATGCAGCGCAAAACGGGAAATGGCAAAGGCGGCATGCACCGCATGCGTATCATCGGCATGGCAGGCCGCAAACCGCTGGCAGGTGTCGTAAAGTTTTTGCTCACTCAAATCGACCTGGCGGTCTAATTGAGTAATTTTTTCCAAAAATGAGTCGCTGGGCCGATGCAGCATATCCGCCGCCCATTGCAGGGACAATTCGGCCTGCCCGCCCATGGCGGCAAGCTGGGTAAACAAAGATTCCAAGGTAACGGGCATTTGCGGCATGGGCGAATGATATCCGGCAATAATTGCAAAATTATGACGTTGCGCGCTTGGTTAACGGGTGGCTATGCTGCTGGTGAGGAAGGCTCGTCGGCCCCATAAATGGGCAGGAACACGCTGAAAACACTGCCAATATTTTCCGTGGAATCGATTTGCAACCCCCCGCGGTGGCGGTTGATGATGTGTTTAACAATCGCCAGGCCCAGGCCCGTCCCCCCCGCCTCGCGCGAGCGGGCTTTGTCGATGCGGTAAAACCGTTCGGTCAGGCGCGGGATGTGCTGGGCGGCGATACCGATGCCCTGATCCTCGATGCTGATGACAACGGCGGGGATTTGGGGATTCGGGTAATTGCCGGGCGTGTTTTGCGCCACACCGCCGCGCACTATTATCGCGGTGCCGGGACGGCCATAGCGGATGGCGTTGGTGATTAAATTGGTGAATACTTGGTGTAATTCATCCTCGTCGCCGCGCACGGGCGGGATGGTTTCATCCAGCCGCAATTGCAGCTGCATATTTTTTTGCTGCAATTGGATTTGCAGTTCTAGTGCGATGCCGTGCAGCAACGGCTCGAGTTCTACGGCGTCTTCGGGTTGATGATGCTCGCGCACTTCGATACGGGAAAGGGACAGTAAATCGTCGACCAAGCGCGACATACTGTGCGATTGATTGGCCATGATTTTCAAAAAATTGCGCTGCGCTGCCGGATCGTTGCTGGCCGGGCCTTGCAGCGTTTCGATAAAGCCGATCAAACTGGCTAAGGGCGTGCGCAATTCATGGCTGACATTGGCGACGAAATCGGCGCGCATTTGTTCGGTGCGCTTGATGGCGGTAATATCGTTTAGTGATAGCAGCAGCGTCGAGCTATTTTCGCTCTGGCCGAATCCTTGGTGTTGCATGGGTTTGATTTGCGCTACAAACACCCGCTCGACAGGTGCGGTCAGCTTGAATTCGACCCGGTCCTCGTCGCCACGGCGGATGGCGCTTTGACAGGCGTGCAACAAATCGGGATCGCGCAGCAAGCTGGTCAGGCTTTGGCTGAAAAACAAATTGGGGAATAATTGCCGCGCGCTGTTATTGGCGCGCATGATGTGCAATTCGCCGTCCAGCACCATGACCGGTTCGGGCAGGCTTTCCAGCAAATCCAATTGCGATTGCTCGAGGGCGCGCATCGCCTGGGTGGTGCGCTTGGCGTCTTCTTGGAGCTGGCTCAGCGTAGCAATAACCGTTGCCGCCGCTTGTTCCAGCGATTGGTCGCGCTGGATTTCCGGCAAGCGGTCGAGGAGGCGCAATTCCTCGGCCAGGCCCAGGATTTTCGCCCGCACTTTTAACCAGGGCCGAATTAAATACAAACCCTGCACCGCCAATAGCCCAAGCACAATCGTAAACAACTGCCCGCACATTAACAAGTTTTCGCCGCAGCTTTCGGTCTGATACAGGCCGTGCAGGAACAGGACGCCAAGGGCGACAAATACCCAGCCCGGGATGCGGTTTAGAAAATTGCTGAAACGGAACAGATATTGGGGTTGCACTTTGCGCTGGCCCTAAAATATGGGATAAGGAGGCATGGTATAGCACCCTCCGTCAGCTGGCAATAGAAGCCTTATATGGAGGAAGATAGGACATACACAGTCGTTTGATTTGGCAATGAGATATAGACCATTTGCAGTGTCATCCCCGGCTTGACCGGGGATCCAGGGGCTAGCAAAATGGTTATTCGCCCTGGATTCCCGCTGGCGCGGGAATGACACCACTTCTCTTGGTTAACTAAGGCGAACACAAAGAATCGAGATCGAAATTATGACGGCTGCGCAATCATTATCCTTATTCACCTTGCCCGAGAATGCGGCCGTGGCCGAGGTGACGCCGCTTGTGGCACAATATTTGGCGCTCAAGGCGGAATACGCGGATTATTTGCTGTTCTTCCGCTTGGGCGATTTTTATGAATTGTTTTTCGACGATGCGGTGCGCGCGGCGGCGGCGTTGGACATTGCGCTTACCAAGCGCGGCAAGCATCAGGGCAACGATATTCCGATGTGCGGCGTGCCCTGGCACCAGGTCGATGCTTATCTGGCCCGCTTGTTACGCCAGGGATTCCGCATCGCCATGGCCGAGCAGGTAGAAAGCGCGGCCGATGGCAAAAACAAATTGCTGGAACGTAAAGTGGTGCGTGTTGTTACACCGGGCACGGTGGTCGAGGATAATTTACTCAATCCCAAGGCGCATAATTTCATCCTGGCCATCGCGCCGGATGCTGGCGGCCCGGCTTTGGCTTGGGCGGATATCACCACCGGCGCGTTTTATATGCAGCGCTTAAAGCCAGGCGAACTGGGTGGATTTTTGGCACGGATCGAGCCGGGTGAAATCATCCTGCCCGAAAACTGGCAGCAAATCACCGATTGGGCCGCGGCATTGACGCCGTATCTGGCAAAAATCACCACCCAGCCAGCCGCGCGGTTTGCAGCGGCTGTGGGCGAAAAACGGCTATTGGCATTATATCGGGTGCAGAATCTGGACGGGTTTGGTGCCATCGATGCGCCGTTATGCGCGGCGGCGGGTGCGCTTTTGGCCTATGCGCAATTGACGCAAAGCCAAGCGATGCCGGGCTGGCAATATCCGCAAATCTGGCGCAGCAGCGAATTTTTGCAAATTGATGCGGCCAGCGCGCGCAATTTGGAATTGCGCCGCAAACTGGACGGCGAGAGCAAGGGCAGTTTGCTCTGGGCCATCGACCGCACGCTCACAGCGGCGGGCGGTCGGTTATTGGATCAATGGTTGTTGCAGCCCTTGACGGATTTGGCGGCGTTGACGGCGCGCCAAGACGCGGTTGAGAATTTTTTGGCGCATGGCGCGCGGCGCGAGGCGGTGCGGGCGGGGTTGCGCCGCCAGCCGGATATTGAACGCGCTTTGTCGCGATTATTGCTGGATCGGGGCGGCCCGCGCGATTTGGCTGCTTTGGCCATGGGTTTGCGCATCAGCTTGGAATTGCGCGCGCTGTTGGAGCAG
>CANGQU010000087.1 GCA_947456345.1 Alphaproteobacteria bacterium
GCAGCCATGGATATCGCCGATGGCAAATACCAATTGACCGGACGGAATTCTGGGGGTGCGGGAAAACCAGCTCATGAGGGATTTTGTTCTTGCGGCGCATATTTTTGCAATATGCGTTGCAAGCTGCGGCGGTGCATATTTAATTTGCGCGCGGTTTCCGAAATGTTGCCGCCGCATTGGTAATAGACGCGTTGAATATGCTCCCATTTCACACGTTCGGCCGACATCGGCGCCTCGGGCGGGGGCGGCAGGGGTGATCCGGCATGGCGCAATGCGGCTTCGATCGCATCGGGCTCGGCGGGCTTGGCCAGATAATCGACCGCGCCTGACTTAATCGCGGCCACGGCGGTGGCGATATTGCCATAGCCGGTCAGGATGACGATTTTTGCCGACGGGGTGCGCGCACGGATCAAGGGCACTAAATCAAGCCCGCTGCCATCCGCCAGGCGCAAATCAATCAAGGCGTGGGTGACATCGCCGCCTGCGATCGCTGTCTTGGCGGCAGCGCAGGAATTGGCAACAATCGGTGCAAAGCCCCGCTTTTGCAGCGCATGCTCCAACCGCTTGGCCAAAACGCTGTCGTCTTCGACGATCAACAGGGGATCGCTCATGCCGCCTCCGTCTCTATGTGGCGCAAGGGCCAGCGTAAGCGCACCACCGCCCCGCCCAAGGCGGCGTTGGCCAAAGTCAGTTCGCCGCCGATTTGTTCCAGCAAAGCGCGGGCAATGAACAAGCCCATGCCCATGCCACCATGGGCCGAGATGGGTTGCGGCGTCTGGCCCAACATGGCCAATTGCGCTGGCGCAAAACCCTTGCCATCGTCAAAAACCGCGATTTCCAAATCGCCGTCCGTAGCATCAATCTCGACCAAAACTTGTTGCCGTGCTTGCAAAAACGCATTTTGCAAAATTTGTCCGACCGCCTGGGCCGCTTCGTTGGCGGCAGGCACTAGCAAGGACGACGGCATATCGTTGCCATAATCCACGTTCAATTGAATTTCGGGCCGGCGGCTGGGCAATTGCGCAACGATTTCCGCCCACCATAATGGCAAGGGCAGCATGGCGCTGGTTGGTTGTGGCGCCCCTTGGGCCCGTAACGCCAGATTGGCCAACACGGTCTTGCACCGCTGCGCTTGTTGTAACAGCGCCCCCGCATTATGCCGCGCCTGCTCGCCCAAATTGCCATCGTCCAGCAATTCATGCGCGATCAGGGTCATGGTGCTAAGCGGAGTGGATAATTGATGCGCCGCATCCGCCGCCAGGCCGCCCAAAGCCGCGATGCGCTGTTGCCGGGCCAGTGCAGCCTGAGCCGCGTGCAGGGCTTGCTGCGCGTGCCGGGCTTCGTCCAACAAACGCTGCACAACCGTGATAATAAACATCGCCCCCAGCATCAACGCCGTCCACACCCCGCAGCTATAGAGGCGATCCAGCAATAATCCCTGCCCGTCCCGCCACGGCAAAGCTTGATGATAAAACGCCAATATGGTCAAAGCGGTGATGGTAAATCCACCCATCATCACCGCACCGCGACGGCTACACAGGGCGGCAGCGATGGTTGGATAAATCAGCAAAATCGCCGCAAATGGATTTTGCAGCCCGCCGGTGAAATGCAGCATCACCGCCAGCAGCGCCGAATCGGCGGCGAGGTGCATAAGCAACTCGTCTTCGCGCAAAGCTTGTCGCCGCAGCGAGAAAAATAAATTGATCGCGATCCCGGCCAGCCATAGCGGTAACAGCGTGGCCAGGGGCAAGGCAATCGCCAAAAATTCCTGCACCACCAAAACGGTTATGGCCTGCGCCGCCAAGACGGCCCAGCGCAAGACGGCTAGACTTTGCCGCTTGATCGCTCTAGTTTCCGGTAAGACCGATTGAAATAAAGACATCCCATGACCCTAGCACAAACAGCTTCCCAACCCAACCGCCTCAGCATCACCGCCCCGATCCTGACCGTAAACGCTTTGCGCAAAGATTTTGGCGCAACCGAAGCCGTGCGCGGCATCGACTTTGCCATCCACCCCGGCCAAACCGTGGCGCTTTTGGGCGGTAATGGCGCGGGCAAGACCACGACGCTTGGCATGTTATTGGGTATTTTAACCCCGAGCGCGGGGCAGATTCGGATTTTCGGCCACGCCTTTCCAAAGGACCGTTTTGCGGCCCTGGCGCGGATGAATTTCTCCTCGCCTTATGTCGATTTGCCGCAGCGTTTGACGGCATATGAAAATTTGCGCGTCTACGCCAAGTTGTTAAATGTCCGTGGCAGCAAGGCGCGGATTGCGGAATTAAGCGACGATTTGCGGATCGGCGATTTTTTGCATAAAGCCTATGGCAAGCTGTCATCCGGCCAGAAAACCCGGGTCGCCATCGCCAAGGCGTTATTGAACAAGCCCGAATTGCTGTTGCTGGATGAACCCACCGCATCCCTCGATCCCGATACGGCCGATTGGCTGCGCGGCTATTTGGAAACTTATCAGCGGCAAACGGGTTGTAGCATTCTGCTCGCCTCGCACAACATGGCCGAGGTGGAGCGTTTGTGCCACCAAGTGCTGATTTTAAAACAGGGCCTGATCGTCGATCGCGGCGCCCCCAAAGACTTGATCGAAAAATACGGGCGGCAGAATATGGAGCAAGTATTTTTGGATATCGCCCGCAATCAGGGATCAGGCGAAAGGCGATAGAAAAATGAATCGAAAAAATCGCAACGACAATTTTATGTGTCCTTGTTTCTCGCGCTCTCGCCTCTTGCCCCTCGCCTAACCCCATGATCACCATGAACCAATCTCTCGAACGCATCAGCGCTATCATCCTTCGCCATTGGTATACGTTATCCAGCTCGTGGCCGCGTCTTTTGGAAATGATCTATTGGCCGATTTTATCGGTGGTCACCTGGGGCTTTATCACCCAGTTTTTTAGCCAGCATTCCAGCCTATTGGCGCAGGCGGGCGGTTTGTTATTGGGCGCGGTGTTGTTATGGGATGTGTTATTCCGCAGCCAATTGGGCGTATCACTATCGTATCTCGAAGAAGTGTGGTCGCGCAATTTGGTCAATTTATTCGTCTCGGCCCTTAGGCCATGGGAATATGTGATAGCGATACTGACCATGAGCGTGATCCGCACCCTGATATGCATCGTCCCGGCGATGATTTTGGCGTATGCGTTTTATCATTACAATATTTTGACCCTCGGCTGGCCATTGCTGATTTTCTTTGCCCAATTGCTGGTGATGGGCTGGTGGCTGGGGCTGATTATTTGCGCCCTGTTGCTGCGCGTCGGTATGGGCGCCGAGAGCATGGCATGGGCGGTGATATTCATGTTATCGCCGATCTCGGGGATTTATTATCCGATCAGCACCTTGCCCGAATTTTTACAATACATCGCCTGGATGACGCCCGCCGCCTATGTTTTCGAGGGGATGCGCAGCATCATGCTGGAACAGATCACGCCCTGGGGCTTGCTGCTCAAGGCGGCGATATTGAATGGCGCTTTTATGGTCCTGGGCGTCGCGGTATTTATCCATGCACTTAACCACGCCCGCCGCCATGGCCGTTTGCTGGCGATGGGGGAGTGATTAAAGTCGAGAGTCGAGAGTTGAGGGGCGAGAGTTGTTAAACATAATTTTTTAGTGTCATTCCGGCGTAAGCCGGAATCCAGGGGCTAAAAATCCTTATGCCAGCTTGTGGATCCCGGCTTTCGCCGGGATGACATCGCAAGCACATGTCTCCTTTGTAAATCAAAGGACTTTAGTATTTTGCCGAGCCCAGGCGAGCGCCGCCGCCGCTGATGATAATGCTGGCGGAGGAGATTCTGTTTTTTCGGGCTCACCCTGTTTGATCGGTGCCGGGGTGGTCTGGTTGTCGGATGACAACAAACGCTGCAGGCCAAACATCGCCGCCGCGCCCAACGCGGCACACACAACAGCAGTCGCGATGGGCTTGGCACAAGAAACGATATGCGGAAGCACTTCCGGTACATCCTTTAACATGCCCCGCTGCCGCAAGCTTTGCGCGATCCAGGGTTTGCGGGCCAAGGCGGTATTACCGAATTCCGGATTATACAATATCCCATAACAATTGAAACTCATCATGAGCAGAAAACAATCCAGGGCCTGATGGTGCGAAGGCCGAGGATTAAATTTTGGTGCGCTGGATATAAAAGTTAAAAATGCCTCTTTAACCCCGTAGAAATCAGCCGCCTGATTTTGATAGGTCTCGATTAAAATTCCTGGCAATCGGTCTGGAACTGCTTGTTTAACTATTTCTGGTAGCCAAAGAGTCGATTCAAGTGGGTGTGAACTTGACGCTTGATGACTATAGAACGCACTTATTTGTATACCTGTTCTCTCCCCTGCCAAAACCGCGCCGATAAAGTGTTCAATATTGTTATGGTCAACAATATAGCTTAGTGGCAGCTGCTTGGCATTTTTCAATAAATATTCGATTACTTGTGGCAAGCTGGCTTTATTGTTAAATATTGCGCTTCTTATTTTGGTATGAAAATAAGTATTGCGCTGCCAATCAGGATCGCGCTTGTTAAGTGCTTGCAATGCTGATTCGTGTGCTGGAACAAAATTATCTGTGCCAATCAAATCGGAAAACATATTTTGGGTAGTGGTGGCATCATTCGCCCCTTGCCCTTTGGGCACTTTTTCAAAATACAGTCGCGCCCAAGTCGCACAATAAAAATCGGCCTTGCCA
>CANGQU010000088.1 GCA_947456345.1 Alphaproteobacteria bacterium
TACGCCCAATAATCCGGGCGGGTCATGTACCAACGCAACGCGCCGCCGCCGGCCAAAATCGCCGCCGCGACATAGGGCCAGGGCGATGGTTCATAAGTGAGGGTAAAATAATGCGCTGCGCCCAGCGCCATCGCCACCGGCAACCAGTAAAACAACCGATAACGGTCGGCTTGGTAATTTTCGCTAAACCAACGCAATAGGCGCATAGGGTTCCAGGGCTTTCTTTGTCGTTACGCCTGGGATATAACCATAATCTGATCATTCACGCAATTTGCAGGAAATTTCTATGACCATCGTCACCCGCTTTGCCCCCTCCCCCACCGGCTATTTGCATATCGGCGGCGGACGGACGGCGTTGTTCAATTGGCTGTATGCACGCGGCAAGGGCGGCAAGTTTTTGCTTCGGATCGAGGACACGGATCAACAACGCTCCACCCAAGAAGCAGTGGATGTCATCATCAACGGCCTAAAATGGCTGGGGCTGGATTGGGATGGCGAGATTGTGTACCAGCTGGCGCGCAGCAATCTGCATGCCGATGCGGCGCGTGAAATGTTGGCGCGCGGCAATGCGTATTATTGTTATTGTAGCCCCGAAGAATTGGAAGCTATGCGCGCCAAAGCCCAGGCCGAGGGGCGGCAACCGAAATACGATGGCACTTGGCGCAACCGCGATCCCAAAGATGCGCCAGCGGGAGTAAAACCCGTCATTCGATTAAAGGCGCCACAAACCGGCGATACGCAAATCGCCGACATTGTCCAAGGATTAGTGACCGTGCAGAACGAGCAGCTGGACGATTTGATTCTGCTACGCTCGGATGGAACGCCGACCTATAACCTCGCAGTGGTGGTGGATGATATTGATATGGGTATCACCCATGTCATTCGCGGCGACGACCATTTGAACAACGCGTTTAAGCAACAGCAAATTTATTTGGCGCTGGGCAAAACTCCTCCGGCTTTCGCGCATATCCCCCTCATCCACGGGCCAGACGGGGCTAAATTGTCCAAACGGCACGGCGCTGCCGCAATCGAGGAATATCGCGACATGGGCTACTTGCCCGAGGCGATGCGCAATTATTTACTGCGTTTGGGTTGGGGCCATGGCGACACAGAAATTATTGATTCCTTATCTGCGCAAAAGCTATTCTCGCTCGAGCATATCGGCCAATCGCCTTCGCGCCTTGATTTTGACAAACTAAAATCCGTCAATGCGCATTATATAAAATTGGCCGATGATACGCGGTTATTGGATTTAATTCTGCCAATCATGGAAAAAAACCTGGGCCAGCAATTGGACGCGAGCCAAACAGAACGGGTGCGCAAAGGATTAAAAGGCCTCAAGCCCCGCGCCAACACCGTATTGGAATTGGCCGAGGCAGCAGCGTTCTACATCCGGCCCAGCACCATGGACGATGCCGCCCGCGCCGCCATTAATGACAATACCAAGCCACGCTTGGCGGCCGTAGTCGGTTTGTTGGAGGGCATTAGTGACTGGCAAGCTGGCACGATTGAATTGGCGGTCAAAGAGTATTTGAAACAACAGAATATCAAATTGGGCGAATTAGGTCCGGCTTTGCGTGCCGCCCTAACCGGCAGCCTGCAAAGCCCTGCCTTGTTCGAGGTGATCGAAACCCTGGGCCGCGAGGAAACCATCCAGCGCCTGCGCCAAGTTGCCTAACGACGCTTGTCCAGTGCTGCGCCGACTCTAAGTCAAAGACAGGAGAAATTTATGCGGCAATTTTTATGGACGTACTGGAAAGTGGCCTTGGGTGTGCTGGTGCTAGCCATCGCCGCCAATTACCTATGGGCATGGGCCATGGGGCCAAGTGTCACGGTTACCCAAGCCCGGCGGGGCGCGGCAGTCGAGGCCGTTTACGCCACCGGCACGGTCGAGGCAACCGTGATGCTACCTATCGCCCCACGCATTACCGCGCGTTTGACCGATTTAATGGTCGATGAGGGCACCAACGTTACCGCTAATCAAGTTTTGGCCCAGCTTGAGAGTACAGACGTGCAAAACAGTGTTGCCGAGTTAGATGCCAAAGCCGCCTATGCCGAGGGCGAGTATAAGCGCCAAGAAAAATTATTCGCCAAAGGCTTTAGCAGCACCGATGCGCGCGATCAGGCCCGCGCCAACTTCAATGCTGCCAAGGCCGCCGCCGCCCGCGCCCGCGCCGAAGCGGATTTCACCACGCTGCGCGCCCCGGCCGATGGGCTGATCATCCAACGCGACGGCGAGATCGGGCAATTGATCCCCGTTAATCAGCCGGTATTTTGGTTATCATGTTGTGCGCCATTGCGCGTATCGGCCGAGGTGGACGAAGAAGACATCCCGCGCGTCAAACCGGGACAAAAAGTTTTAATCCGCGCCGACGCTTTCCCTGGCCAGATTTTCAGTGGCACGGTGCAAAGCATCACGCCGCGTGGCGATGCCATCAGCCGCAGTTACCGCGTGCGGATCGGTTTTACCCAAGAAGTGCCGCTGCAAATCGGCATGACGGCGGAAAACAATATTGTGCTGCGTGAAACTTCGGACGCGTTGTTGATCCCGCTGACTGCCGTGGTGCAAAACAATGTCTGGGTCGTGCGCGATGGAAAATTGCTGCTTCTGCCCGTGCAATTGGGCGCGCAAACCGAACGCGAGGCGGAAATCATCTCCGGCATCGAAGCGGATGATTGGATTGTCACCAAACCGCTCACTACTATGCAGGCCGGGCAAACTGTGCGCCTGCATAAAATCGCCAATACTGAACAGGCGCCATAATGAATCTGTTATGGTCGATCGCCATCCGGCATATTCTGGCGCGCAAGCGGCAAAGTCTGGTATCCTTGGCGGGCATCATTTTGGGCGTGGGGTTTTTCCTGGCGATCTCGTCGATGATGCAAGGATCGGAAAACGATTTCTTAAAGCGCTTGGTCGATAACTCGCCGCACATCACCATCTCGGATGAATTCCGCACCCCCCGTCAACAGCCGGTATTCGACGCATTCCCCGGCGCGGCGGTGGCATTAAATGGCGTCAAGCCCGTGACCGAAACGCGCGGGATCCGCCATTTCAACCAGATTCTGGATTACATCAAGACTCAACATAATGGCCGCGCCTCGCCGGTGTTGCTAGGCCAAGCGGTCATCAGCTTTGCCGGCAGCGATGAGAGCGTCACGTTGAACGGCATGATCCCGAACGAAATCCGCGATGTCACCACCATCAGCCAGTATATGATCAAAGGCAGCATCGACAGTTTAATCGCCAACCCCGATGGGATCATCATCGGCGCGGAGCTGGCCAAACGACTGTCGCTCAACATGGGCGATATTCTATCGGTGGTGGCCCCCACCGGCAAAACTCGGCCATTTAAGATTATTGGCGTATTTCGCACCGGCCGCTCCAGCTATGACACCAACCAAACCTTTGTCGATTTGAAACGGGTGCAGGCGTTGTTCAACCGTTCCAACCGCGCCAATAGCATTATCGTTAAACTACCGTATTCCAGCCAATCGCGGGAAGTCGCGGCTGATATTGAGCAAAAATTTCAATACAAAAGCGTATCCTGGCAAGAAGCGTCACAAGATTTGATGAACACTTTTGCGATTCGGAATGCGATTTTATATACCGTTGTCAGCGCCGTATTGATCGTCGCCGCGTTTGGCATTTACAACGTCATCTCGACCGTGGTTATGGAAAAGCAACGGGATATCGCTATTTTGAAATCCATGGGTTTCCGCGCAGGGGAAATTAAACGGATCTTTTTGCTGCAAGGCGTGGTGCTGGGGCTTGTGGGACTTGGCATCGGCTTGCCGTTTGGGTGCTTGCTGATGTTGGGCATGATGCAAATTCAATTAAAGCCTCCGGGCGGAACAGAAATCGTCAATCTGCCCATAGATTGGGGTTGGCAGCAATTTGCGGTGGCCGCCGCTTTTGCGCTGACCGCCTCCATCCTGGCCGCGTATTTACCCGCGCGCAAAGGCGCCAAGGTGCAGCCCGTTGCCATCCTACGCGGAGGCATGGGATGAGCGCGATTATAGAATTGCACAACGTCACGCGTACCCTGCCCGCCGAAGTGCCGGTAACATTGGTGCGCGAAATTAATTGCAGCATCGCGGGCCGGGAATTTGTGGCCATTATCGGCCCATCCGGTTCGGGAAAATCCTCGTTGTTATATTTGCTGGGGCTATTAGACCGCCCCGATAGCGGTGAAATAACTCTCAATGGCCAGCCGACCATGCGCCTGAGTGACGATGCGCTTGGGGAAATGCGCCTGCAAAATATCGGCTTTGT
Organism: Alphaproteobacteria bacterium; assembly: GCA_947456345.1. Classification (GTDB taxonomy): domain Bacteria; phylum Pseudomonadota; class Alphaproteobacteria; order SHNJ01; family SHNJ01; genus CANGQU01. The sequence continues at coordinate 4,277 of CANGQU010000088.1, forward strand.
GTTTCAGTTCCATTTTTTGCTGCCGGAATTCAGCTGTGTTGAGAACGTGATGCTGCCGATGCGTCGGCTGGGAAAATTGCCCGAATCCATGCAGCGGCAACGGGCGGAGATGTTGTTGGAACAATTGGGTTTGGCGGATCACCGCCACAAATTGCCGCGTCAATTATCGGGCGGACAAAGCCAGCGTGTTGCCATCGCCCGCGCCCTCGCCAATGACCCGCCGCTGATTCTGGCGGATGAGCCGACAGGCAATTTGGATTCCGCCGCCAGCCAGAACGTGCAGAATATCTTGTTAGATTTGGTCAAACAGGATAATCGCGCGGTTGTGGTCGTAACCCACGACAACGAATTCGCCAATCGGGCCAGCCGGGCAATTCGCATGGTCGATGGACGGATTAAGGCCTA
>CANGQU010000089.1 GCA_947456345.1 Alphaproteobacteria bacterium
CGCGTGAATGGCAGCGCGAAAAATCACGCGCGATGAAAAAAGATATCTAGGGTTGTTTTAGTACTTTTATCCTGGCTGGTTTTTGTTACAATATTATTCTTACCTTTCATTTAGATCCCATCAAAGTCTCTAAAGTTTCTTCGTCTTTAACTTTTCTTCTTCACAACCTTATTCACTTCCTAATTTCATCGGAGAATATGTATGACCAGCACGGCACGCCAAGGCAATTTTGTATCCTCATCGTTGCGAAATAAACTGATTGTTATTTTGCTGTTGGTCGGGTTGCTACCGATGTTGGCGCTAGCTGGTTTGCTCTACGTTCAAAAGCACAAGGTGGAGGAGGCGTCAAACGAAAGTTTAAAAGTCGCGGCTTTGAATATTCTCGATGTCGTCGAGCGTAATTTGTTTGAACGGTATGGTGATGTCCAAGCGTTCACAAGTAACGCTGCAGCCTATGATCAGAATAATTGGCGCAATTTTTCCGATACAAATCCCCTCATTAAGGCCATGAACGATTATATGGTCAATTATGGATTGTACAAGTTAATGATATTAACCGACACCAAAGGCAATGTGGTGGCGGTAAATTCCGTTGATCCAAAAGGCAATAAGCTGGATACAAGCCCGTTACATAACGTCAATTTATCGACGGAAGACTGGTTTAAAAGCGCGATTGCCGGCCAATTCCTCCAAGGGCGTGATGGCTTAACCGGAACCTATGTTTCCGATCCGTATTTTAAAGATTTAGTCGGCAAGATTTATGGCAACGATGGGTATGTGATGGCCTTTGCCGCGCAACAAAAAAATCAATCTGGCGAGGTCATCGGCGTCTGGGTGAACTTTGCCGATTTCGCCTTGGTTGAATCGATTTTGGTCGACAGCAATAAAAAAATGCAAGAAGCCGGTTTTGAAAATGTCGGTATTACCCTTCTTGATAAAAAAGGTGTTTTGTTGGCCGAGTACAACCCCGAATTTGGCGTTGAATTTAAACGCAATTCGGAGTTCGTCCTTAAGGCAAATTTGGTCGACAAGGGGTTAGAGCCAGCGAAATTAGTAGCGCAGGGCAAAACCGGCAGCATGTTGTCGGTGCATTTCGTGCATGACGAACCGCATGCCACCGGCTACGCCGCAAGTGTGGGTGCTTATACCTATCCTGGTTTGGGTTGGGGCATTTTGGTGCAACAAGACGAAGCCTTGGCGTATCAATTAGTGCACGCCATCAGCCGAGATATTGTTATTGAGTTGATCGTTGCGATTATTGTCTTGGTTCTTGTTGGCTATTACCTCGGTAGTTCTTTTTCAAAACCGATTCGGGCGATTACCGACACTATGCGTAAGTTGGCCGATGGCGATAAAACTGTGGCCATCCCATACACGAATCGAGCCGACGAAATCGGCACCATGGCTGAAACCGTTGGCGTATTCAAAGAAAACGCTATTCAGGTCGAAAAAATGACCGCTGCTGCCGAAGCTGACCGTCTACGTCAAGAGCAAGAGCGCGAGGCAGCGCGTAAGCGCCAAGCGGAGCAAGAAGCGGAAATGGCGCGCAAAGCCACCGAGGACAAGCGCAAGTCGATGAACGAACTCGCCGATGGCTTTGAATCCAGTGTGCGCGGCGTGGTCAACGCTGTTGGTAAAGCTGCCAATCAAATGCAGAATCTGGCGCAGGCTTTGGCCGCGAATGCCGAAGAGACCACGCGTCAATCATCGGTCGTCGCCGCCGCCGCCGAAGAAGCGTCAACCAACGTGCAAACCGTTGCCGCCGCCGCCGAAGAATTATCGTCGTCGATTGGCGAAATCGGCCGCCAAGTGGTGGATTCTGCCCGTATCGCCAACGAGGCGGTGCTGGAATCCGATAAGAGCAGCAAAATCATCCAAGGCCTGGCCGAAGGTGCCGACAAAATCGGCGAAGTGGTCAAATTGATTAACGATATCGCCAGCCAGACCAATTTGTTGGCCCTAAATGCTACCATCGAAGCCGCGCGCGCCGGGGACGCTGGGAAGGGCTTTGCCGTGGTCGCGGCCGAGGTCAAGAATCTGGCCAATCAAACCAGTTCCGCCACCGACGAGATTTCCGGTCAAATTTCGGCGATTCAGCAATCGACCCAGCAGGTGGTGGAAGCGATCAAGAGCATCGGGGCCACGATTAAGGACGTGGACGATATCGCCGGGCAAATCAATGTTGCTATCGAAGCCCAGGGTCAAGCGACGCGCGAAATCGCCCGCAACGTCCAAGAGGCGTCCGCTGGCACCAAGGAAGTCACCAGCAACATCGTCTCGGTCAGCCAGGCGGCAAACGAATCCGGTACAGCCGCATCCCAAGTGCTTACCGCCGCTCAGGAATTGGGCACCCAGTCGAAAAAACTGGAAGCCGAAGTCGACAATTTCATCAAACGCATTCGTAACGCCGCCTAAGCGTTTGTTCTTAATTTCAAAGCCCCTCTGTATCGCAGAGGGGCTTTTTTAATTAACAAAACCTGGCGATGTATCGCCATGGGAAACTTTTTCTTAAATATTAAGCGGCTATTAAGCAATTTTGTCCATAATCTGTATGCAGAATCACAAAATTCAGAGGTGGAGTTATGCGCGCCAATTATTTGGAAACGATTCAATTTATCGAACGTTTGCACCGCCAGTTTTTGGAAGTGCTGAAAAACGAACTGGAGCGCGCCAAAATCGGCGATATCAACAACATCCAGGCGCTGATTTTATTCAACATCGGCCAGGATGAAATGACGGTCGGCGATTTGATCGAGCGGGGCTATTACCTGGGATCCAACGTGTCCTATAATGTCAAAAAAATGGTCGAGAATGGCTATTTAGGACAAGAGCGGTCGTTACACGACCGGCGTTCGATTATGATCCGCTTGACCGAAAAAGGTTTGGGACTTTGCGCGCGCCTGAACGGCATGTTCGACCGCCATGCAGCGCTATTGGCCAAAAGTAAGCTGAGCGTCGAAGAATTCAAACAATTGACCGCCATTATGCGCAAGATGGAAGGGTTTTGGACGCAGCCGTCGCGCGTTCTACTGGCAGGGGCGCCGCCGCCAGTCAGTCCGCAACCGGCCGATTCGGCCCCCGCAGCAGCGGTGGGTGCCAGCGGCGCGATATTCTTTTAGAATTAGTCTAATTTCGATCTACGCCCATTAAGCTTGGGCATGTATCAGCGCGCGGTATAAAAATCTCCATCGCAACAACCGATGGAGATTTTTTTATGCGTCAATTGATTTTTGTTTTGATCCTACTGCTTGCGCCGCCCGCATTGGCGGAAGGCTATCGCCAAGTAAACTTGGCTGCAAACCAGCAAATCTATGCCCCGCAAATCATCGACAAAAATATGAAAAACGCCTGGGGCATGGCGATCCGCCCTGCAGGTTTGGGCGGGCATTTTTGGATCAGCAACACCGATACCGGGACGGTCAGTTTGTATGTCGGCGATGTCGGCGATAAAAAACTATACCAGGACGATATCCAATTGATTACCGTGCCAGCGGCCAAACACGGTAAAATAGGCTCGCCTACTGGCCAAGTATTCAATCCCAAAGCGGATGAATTTATTGTCACTCAGCAAGGAATTACCGTAGGCAGTAAGTTCATTTTTGCCAGCGAAGACGGCGTTATCACCGCCTGGGCGGAGGAAAAAACGCCCAATGGGGTCAAGCGGCCAAGCTTTGCCAGCATTACTGTTAACCAAAGCGCCAATGGCGCAATCTACAAGGGCCTGGCGATATCGAATCGGGATCAGAGGAATTACATTTATGCCGCCGATTTCGCCAATCGCCGGATCGATGTATTTGGGCCGGATTGGCAGCGCGTGGCATTGCCGAAAACCGCGTTTGTAGCATCCGGCGTGCCCAAAAATTATGCGCCGTTCAATATCGAAAGCTTTGGCGATAAACTATTCGTCGCCTATGCCAAAACCACAAATACGCGCGGCGAGGAGAAGGTGGGAGCAGGCTTGGGCTATGTCGCGGAATTCGACTTTGACGGCAATCTGCGCCGCGTATTCGAGGGGCAGGGCAAGCTCAACGCGCCCTGGGGGATGGCAATTGCCCCCGATAATTTTGGCCCCGCCAGCGGTCAATTATTAGTCGGCAATTTTGGTGATGGCACCATCATTGGCTTTGACTTGGCTAGCGGCAAGCAAACGGATTATTTGCGCATGGCCAATGGTGATCCCGCGGCTATTGACGGCTTGTGGGATATTATGTTCGGCAACGGGCAATCGCTGGGCGAAGCGAATCACCTGTATTTCGCCGCCGGCCCGCGCGATGAAAGCGATGGGTTGTTTGGCAAGCTATTGTTCGAGCCAACGCTTACGAATTAGCCGTTAATTTGTCCCGACGATTAGCGATAATCGAGGCGATGATGGAGATTGTCAAAATCGATACCACCACGGTCAATGATACCAGGGTAGGGATTTTGTAAATCGCCATCATCGTCATTTTCGTGCCAATGAATACCAGCACAAATGATAGGCCGGTTTTCAGATAGCGGAACATGTGCACAACGCCCGATAACATAAAGTACATCGAGCGTAGCCCCATAATCGCAAAGGCGTTGGACGTGAAGACGATAAATGGATCTTGGGTGATCGCCAAAATTGCGGGGATAGAATCGACCGCGAAAATCAGATCGGTCATTTCCACCATCAC
>CANGQU010000090.1 GCA_947456345.1 Alphaproteobacteria bacterium
AATGGATTGGCCGCTGGCAAAGGCGCACTGAGCGACGGCATGGGTTGCGAGAAATCGGGCGCCGCAGTCGGGCGATAGCCCCAATCCGGCTGTGGGGCCATCAAGGGTTGCACCAACACCGGCCCGGGATTCAAAATCGCAGGCACATTGTTCGGGGCTTCCGCCGTCACGGGCGGCCAGGACATGCCCGTCAACGGGGCGGGAGCAGCCGATGGGGGGGCGCTATCCATAGCCATGGTTTGCTGCGGCATAGCATTAGCCATCGGCGCGGGCTGTGATACTGAAACTGTGGCGGGTGGTGGCGTCATAGCAGCCATTGGCGGCACCAGCGGCAGCCCATTCCAAGCAGTGTTGGCGGCTGGGGCGGGCATGGCGGGGGCTGGCGGCGTCATCGCCGCGACGGGCTGCGTCATGGGTTTATTGGCGGCGGCATCCGTGCGCGCGCCTGGATCGGCTATCACCACCTGGGTCAGTGGCCACGCATTGGGCATGGTGTTCGCGGCTTGCCGATTGTCGCCGCCCGTGTTGGTAGTGTTGGCATTGGGAGCATTCGAGGTAGCGACAGGCGCGCTCCATTCTTGCTGCATGATTTGTTGTGCTTGCTGGTTTTGCTGCTGCAAATCATTCTTGCTCGCGGACCAGGTATTGTCGGCGATGTTGCCAGTGCTATTAGGCACAGATGACAAATTGGGATAGGTGCGATCGACCGGCTTTGTGGCAATTTCCGCAAAGCTTTGCGCCCAATCGCTGGAGCTGCCGCCATTGGCATCCGCACCACGTTCCGCCGCCAAAGTTGGCGGCACCGAAGGGGCAACGTTTACCGGCATTAGCGGTGGTAAATTGGCAGGCGCGGGTTGCGCCACGGCCGAAATTTTCGGGCTCGGCATCATCGGTGCCGATACCATTGGTGCCGATACTGCGCGCGGCTGCGCCACAGGCGCACCGTCGTCAAAACGCGGGGCGTTGAGGGGGCCAGCGTTCTGATTTGTGGCACGCAACTCTTCGGGTTTTTTAAAAAAACTGCTGGCATCGTTGTACCAGCTGGGATTGTTGCTGCGCGCCGGGGATGGGCTGGGATTTAATGGTTTATTGGCGGGCGCAGCGGCCGGGACGGTATTCTTGGGTTGCAAGGCATATTCGGGTTTGGCGTCCATAAACGCATTAGCGGTGCCGAAATGGAAAACAACAGCTGCCAATGCCACTAAAAACAAATTCCGCCGATTCCGCTTCATCGTTTTATTCCCTGGTTTTTCAATGTGTTCGCAAATTATATTTACCAATCCGTCAAAGTGGGTTAGTAATAAATCCTCTCCCCACAAGGGGTTAGTTATGCCTTAGCCCTCGGCCGATTGCAAGCTAACCTTTTCTTCACCCGCCTGACTTATCCTATCTATTCCAACCCTTTGTTTCCATTCCCTTTTTCGAGGTCCTAATGAACGATAAAGCCCAAGCCAACGCGCGTAAAAATTTCGACCCCAAAGAGTGGTCCAAGGTGATGACCAGCATCGCCGAACAGTCGCAAAAAATTGTTAGCGAATTCCTGCAACAACAGAATCAAAACGGCTCTGGCATCGGCATGGGCGATGGCCAAAATGTGGGTAAGGCTTTTTTTGAAATGACCCGCCGCATGCTGACCGATCCGACCAAATTGTGGAAAGCGCAGATGGATTGGTGGCAGGATTATATCACTATTGTCAACAACACCTCGCGCCGTTGGTTGGTGGGCCAGAATTCAAACCCGGTTGTGGAAACGCCATTGGGCGACCGCCGTTTCAAAGACGATGCCTGGCAGCAAAACGCGATTTTCGATTTCATCAAGCAAAGCTATTTGCTGACTGCCCGCACCATTCAAAGCAGCATCAAAGAAGTCGATGGGCTAGACGAGCAAACCGCCCGCAAAGTCGATTTTTACACCCGGCAATTCGTCGACGCCATGGCGCCATCGAACTTTGTAATGACCAACCCCGAAGTTTTACGCGCCACTATCGATTCCGGCGGCGAGAATTTGGTCAAGGGCTTGCAAAACATGCTCACCGATTTGGAGCGTGGCAAAGGCCAGTTGCGCATCCGCATGGCCGATGAGAAAGCGTTCAAGGTCGGGGAAAACATCGCCGTTACCAAAGGCAAAGTGGTGTTTCAGAACGATCTGATGCAATTGATCCAATATTCGCCTACGACGGAAAAGGTATTCAAAACGCCGCTATTGATTATCCCGCCATGGATCAACAAATTCTACATCCTCGATCTGCGGGAGAAAAATTCCTATGTGAAATGGCTGGTCGATCAGGGCCATACCGTGTTCATGATTTCCTGGGTCAACCCGGGCAAGGAACACGCCGACAAGGGTTTTGACGCGTATCTCCAAGAAGGGCCGCTGGCCGCTTTGGACGCAATTGAAAAAGCCACCGGGGAAAGAGACGCCAATGTCATCGGCTATTGCCTAGGCGGCACGTTGCTGGCCAGTTTGATGGCCTATATGAAAGTGCAAAAAGACGAGCGGATTAAATCCGCCACCTTCCTGGTCACCTTGGTCGATTTTGCCGAGGCGGGCGAGTTATCCGTCTTCATCGACGAAGAACAATTGGCCAGCTTGGAAAAACGCATGAACAAGCGCGGCTATCTCGAAGGGTTCGAGATGGCAACGACGTTCAATATGCTCCGCGCCAACGATTTGATTTGGTCGTTCGTGATCAACAATTATTTGCTGGGCAAGGAACCGTTCCCGTTCGATTTGCTATATTGGAATTCCGATTCCACCCGCATGCCCGCTGCGATGCACAGTTTTTATCTGCGCAACATGTACCAGAACAATTTGCTGGTGCAGCCCGGCGGCCTCACCCTCGATGGTGTGAAGTTGGATTTACGTAAAATCGACACCCCGGCGTTTTTTGTCGGCACCAAAGAAGATCATATTTGCCCGTGGAAATCGGTTTACGCCGCAACGCAAATATTCAAGGGGCCGATCGAATACGTGCTATCCGGTTCCGGTCACATTGCGGGCGTGGTCAACCACCCCGATGCCAACAAATACCAATACTGGACCAACCCCAAATTGCCGCGCAACGCCGATGATTGGTTCGCCGGCGCCAAAGAAACACCCGGATCATGGTGGCCACATTGGCAGAAATGGGTGGCCGAGCATTTGGGGACGAAGATCGAAGCCGAAAAACGCCAACCCGGCAAAGGCAAATTGAAAGCCCTGGAAGAAGCGCCGGGCAGTTACGTTATGGTCAAAGCGCTCTAATACAGTCCCCAGCTTATTGCATAATGGCAAGCCAACTTGGCTTGCCATTATTTTTTGTAGGTCTACATCACAAAAATAAATCCCATAGGTTTTTTATGCGCAAACTGTTTATCCTGCTATCACTGCTTTTAATTGCCCCCCTCGCCGCACAGGCCACCCCCCTGCAACGATGGGAGCAAGAGCTGTCTGCCCTCACGCTCCGTGGAAAGGTACAGTATTCGTGGTTATGGATGGATTTGTATCATGCCGAATTATGGTCCAAGCGCCCCCTGCAACGGCGGGAAGAAATCTTTGGCATGCCGCATGCGTTACGGCTCACCTATGACCGCAGTTTTGGCAAGAAATTGTTGGTCGAAACCTCGCTGCGCCTACTGAACGACCAAAAACTGCTCACGGAGGAACAAAACTTGGCCTGGGGCCGGGATTTGGAAATGATTTTCCCCAGCGTGCGCGATGGCGATCAAGTGGCGGCGGTGTATAAGCCCCAACACGGCTCGATTCATTTCTTTTTCAACGGCCAAAGCCGGGGTGTGATTAAGGATGCCGAATTCAGCCGCCGCTTTATGGCGATATGGCTGGGTGCGGACAGCATGTTCCCGGAAAAAGGGCTGCGCTTGATGGGCTTGGCTGTACCCACCTCACCCGTACCCTATATGAATGAAAGCGAAGAATAACATGCTCAAACCCCTCAAAATTTTTACGATGGTGATATTCATGGGAATTACATTAGGCGGTTGCGCCCGGATCGAGCCGCAAACCTATGCCAACAAAACCCCGGCCTTTGCGCCATTCGAATTTTTTAACGGCAAGACCACGGCCAAGGGCGTCCTTCAAGGCCGCAATGGCGAGGTTAAGCGCCGTTTTATCGCCGACATTGTGGGCGAGATAAAGGCCGCGCCCGGCGGCGGCGAAAAACACCTGGAACTGCGGGAGGAATTTCGCTTTGACGATGGCGAAGTGCAGCACCGCACCTGGATCATCCGCAAAACCGGCGAGCATGATTATATCGGCACCGCCGGTGATGTGGTGGGCGAGGCGATTGGCAAAACATCCGGCAATACGATGAATCTGCGTTATGTGCTGCGCATCCCGGTCGATGGCACCACGTATGATATTCGCATGGATGATTGGATGTATATGATCGACGAGAAAACGGTGATGAATTTAACCGATCTGTCAAAATTCGGCTTTGGCCTGGGGCGGTTGAGTTTGGTTATTTATCGCGAGTAGCTACAGCCCGTTGTTTAACAACCGTGGTTAAATCTATCCGCCGCCGATGGCGAACTGCTTTTCTTTTACCTTGGATTGCGTTCAAGAAAATCATCTTGATTTCAAAAGCTTGCTCTCTTTTTAAACGCAGCCTCTCCGCAAGGTCTTGAAATGTAGCAGATGTTTTAAAC
>CANGQU010000091.1 GCA_947456345.1 Alphaproteobacteria bacterium
CCAGATTGCAAATCACCACCAAAAAATGGATGGCACATATGTTGTTTTTGCAACGCTCCGCTGCGTCTGTCGCCAAACCTCGCCCAGGCCGCAATTACGTGTTTTGGCTGGCCATTCTCCTTGCCCTGGTATTCGGCGGTGGGGCGGTGTTTTCGGCCCTGGTCGACTGGCAAAAATACAAACCCATGATCGAAGCCAAAGCGGCCGAGGCATTGGGCCGCACGGTCAGCATTCGGGGTAAAATCGGCGGCACGCTATTTCCCATCACCAAAATCACCGCCGAGGATATAATCATTGCCAATGTGCCGGATGGTAAGGCCGAGCAGTTTTTAACTCTGCAGCAATTGACGGTCGAATTATCGCCCATGTCGTTATTATCGGGGCAGGTGGATGTCTTGCGCATCGATTTAACCGCGCCTAAAATTTATTTAGAGGAATATCGCGATGGCGGCAATAATTGGCAATTTGGCATGGCCGCCCCGGCTGCGGCCAAAACCGCCGCTCCGCAATCTGCACAGGAATCCGCAGCGCCCGCCTGGTTGAACTTACACCAATTGACGATCGAGGACGGCACGATCCAGTTTTGGCAGCAAGCGGGCGGGCAAACAAAATCCGTTGCGGCGATCAAAGCCAAAGCGTCTTTGAATTTGGCGGTGCGGCAAGCGGAGTGGGATATAAGCGCCCGTTATGCCGGGCAAGAGATTCAATCCACGGGCAGCATTACTCCGGCCAAGGACGGCATGGCGGTTGACGCCAAAGTCACGGGCGGCATCGGTGAATTCGTTTTCAAGGGGCAGCTGGATCAACCAGCGGGCGGCTTGGCCGCCAGCGGCGATTGGACCGCGAAGTTATTGGACAATGCGCTTTCGGCCAGCGGCAAATTAAATTATGCGGATAGCGAGCTGGCGTTAAGCGCCGTTGCCGCCGATTTTGCCCAGAGTAAATTGCAAGGCGAAGCGAGTTTGAAATTTCTGGACCCGTTGGTCATCGACACCAAATGGCAAATCGATCAAATCGATTTGGCTTTGTGGCAGAAAGCCGCGCAATCATTGTCCGGTAAATTGGCTGCGGCGATGGGCGGGAATGCGACCACCCAAACCGCGCCGGTGGATAAAGCGGCTAATGCCACAAGCTTGCCGGTGCGCGGTAACGCCAATATTCGCGTCGGTAAAATCAAGCTGCCGGGTGGGATCGAGGCGCAACGCCTGGCCCTGATCGCCAGCACCCTCGATGGGCAAACGGTTAATATCCAGCGCCTGGGCGCGGATTTACCTGGCGACAGCAATGCGGATCTGGCGGGCGCGTACGGTATCGCCAGCGGCGGTTTCGATGGGCGTTTGCGTTTGGCGATTGGTAATTTTCCAAAATTGCTAGGGGCTGCGGGCATTGCGGATAATGAATGGTTGCGGGCGCAACCCGCGCGCGCGGAATTGAAAACCGCGCTTGTGGCCGATGCCGCCCATGTCGAATTGCGCGATTATTCTTGGCGTCATGGCGATTTAGAAAGTTCCGGTAATGCAGCCTATAATTTTACCGCCCGCAGTTTCAGCCACGCGGGTGAATGGCAACATCCCAATTTGCAAAAATTAATGGCCAAGAATTTGCCGGTAAATGGGCAATTGGCGGTCAAGGCCGATATCGCCGGGCGGTTAAACGATGCGGGTTTGGATTACACCAGCTTGCAGGGAAAAATCGCTACCGCGTTGAATAACGGTACTATCGATGGCGTCGATTTAAAACGCATCAGCCTGCGTTTACAGTCATTGAATGGCTGGCAGGATTTTGCCGATTTGCTGAACCAAGGCCAGCAGGGCGGGACGACCAAGTTCGATGCGGCCAGCGCGGATTGGACCATGCTGCGCGGGGTGATGGAGACGAAAAACATCGCGCTTAAATCCGATGTGATCCAAGCCGGCGGGCAGGGCCAGATTCAGCTGGCCAAACAGGAATTGGATATCAATACCCGCGTCAATTTCATCGACCACCCCAAGGTGCCGCCATTAAGTGTGCGTTTGTTTGGGCCGATGGCGGCGCCACAGCAGCAATTCGACACCGCAGCGATTCAAACCTATTTCGCCCAGCGGGCGATCAATAAAGTGATCGAGAAAAACATCGACAAGGAAAAGTTGCAGCAGAAAATCGACAAGCAAAAAGACAAGCTGTTAAATAAACTATTCGGGCAGTAGGTAAAAAATTATCCTCCCTCACCCGCTCGCTTGCGCTCGCACCCTCTCCCGCAGGCGGGAGAGGGTTGCGTAGCCTTAGCGCGCAGCGCTTAAGCGTAACTGGGTGAGGGTGGGCTTTTTTGTCTCAAAATAAAATCAAATGACTACTCAACTAACTTAATTATGTCCCTAACGTTGGCCCCTCCCTCTCCCCACCCTCTCCCTCCCACCGGGAGGGAGAGGGAGATTTTTCTTAAGCCCGCTAGGGCTCTAGGAAAATCGGGTGAGGGAGGAGTAAACAGCAAAACGAAATGAACATTATGCCCTCATCCTTCCTTAGAACCTATGCCCCGAATCTGGCGGGGAGTTTTTACACCACTGGAAATTTGGTGTTGCTGGCGGCGGGCGGCAGCGCGGGCAATCCCTGGCTGATCGCGGCTGGGCTGTTTTGGTTGGTTGACGGTATTATCTTGGGATTTTTTGGCCGCAGCGCCCGGGGTATTAATGTTCATGCAGCGCTTAACATTATCGGCAATTTGTGTTTGCTCGTGGCGGCGATTGGTCTGGCCAATCCGTGGGGACAAATCGGTCTGGCATGGTTTTTGATTCTGGCGGCGATATTGAAAATAATCGCCCCGCCCGCCGATCAATTGATCCCTTACCCAACGCGGCGCTTGGCCTTGCCATGGTTTTGGGCGCGTCGTTACCCGCTGCGCGTTGTGGGGGTTTTGGCGGGTTTGAGCCGTGTGTCTGGCTTTGCCGGTGCACTCGCCAATAATGATTGGTGGTTGTTCGCTGCGATATCAATGTGGCTGTTGGGCGATATTTGCCAGTTTATGGCCAAAAAGGGCGGGTATTCCCGAGTGGCCTAACCCAACATCTGCTCGGGCTTGACCCAGCCGTCAAATTGCTCGCCCGTCAGCAGGCCCAGCTTGATCCCAGCCTCGCGCAGGGTGATATTGTCGTGATGCGCGGTTTTGGCGATTTTGGCGGCGTTATCATAACCGATATGCGGGTTCAGCGCCGTCACCAGCATCAAGGAGCGGTAGAGGGCGCTGTGAATCTGCTCGCGATTGGCTTCGATGCCCACGACGCAATTATCGGCAAAGCTGCGGCACGCATCGCCGATCAATTGCAGCGATTGCAAAACATTGTGGATGATGACGGGTTTAAACACGTTCAATTCAAAATGCCCCTGGCTGCCGGCCACCGTCACCGCCACGTGATTGCCCATGACCTGGCAGCACACCATGGTCAATGCCTCGGACTGGGTGGGGTTGACCTTGCCGGGCATGATCGAACTGCCGGGCTCGTTTTCCGGTAAATGCAATTCGCCCAAGCCACAACGCGGCCCCGATCCCAAAAAGCGGATATCGTTGGCGATTTTCATCAAGCTGACTGCCAGCACATTCATCGCCCCCGACAATTCCACCAGCGCATCGTGACACGCCAGCGCCTCGAATTTATTGGCGGCGGTGATAAACGGCAATTTGGTCAGGCTTGCCACCTCGGCGGCGAATTTTTCGGCGAATCCAGGCGCGGCATTAAGCCCCGTGCCGACGGCCGTCCCCCCCTGCGCCAGCGGATAGAGGCGGGGCAAGCAGGCTTTGATCCGCTCGATGCCCAACTCGATTTGCCGCGCATAGCCGGAAAATTCTTGGCCCAGCGTGATCGGTGTTGCATCCATCAAGTGGGTGCGGCCGATTTTGATGATGTTGGCGAATTCCTGCGCCTTGGCCTGCAGAATTTTATGCAAATGCACCAAACCCGGCAGCAACAAGCGGTGGGTTTCGATCACGGCGGCGATATGCATGGCGGTAGGGAACGAATCGTTCGACGATTGGCCGCGATTGACATGATCGTTCGGGTGCACCGGTTTTTTGCCGCCGCGGGTGCCGGATAAAATCTCGTTCGCGCGCCCGGCGATCACCTCGTTGGCGTTCATGTTGGTTTGTGTGCCCGATCCGGTTTGCCAAACGACCAGGGGGAATTGATCCAGCAATTTTCCGGCAATCACCTCGTCAGCGGCTTGGATAATCGCTGCGCCCAATTTTTCATCCAATTGTTTCAGCGCGATATTGGCCGATGCGGCGCAGCGTTTTTGAATGCCCAGGGCGATGATCAGCGCCTCGGGCATGCGTTGGCCGCCGATTTTAAAATTTTCAATACTGCGCTGAGTTTGTGCGCCCCAATAGGCATGATCCGGGACCGCAACTTCGCCCATGGAATCGGTTTCAATGCGGGTGGCGGTCGATTTTACGGCGGGCTGGGACATGGGCAGGCTCCGGTTGGCGGTTCTTGGTTGACGGTTACTGTTCAATGGTTACTGGTTTTAATAAAACCTAATGGGAGGAGAATTTATCGTCGATATCAAATCGTTAATTATGTAGAATATTAACAACTATTGTCGTTCCAAGTAATAATTGGACATTGCAGTAAATTCTCCTCCCCCTTTAGGGGGAGGTTGGGAGGGGGC
>CANGQU010000092.1 GCA_947456345.1 Alphaproteobacteria bacterium
GCCAGCGGCAACGGGTGATTATCGCCATGGCGCTGGCCAATAATCCCGATTTGCTGATCGCGGACGAGCCTACGACCGCATTGGATGTGACGGTGCAGGAGCAGATTTTGGATTTGCTGCGCAGCTTGCAGGCCAAATTGGGCATGGCCGTATTATTGATTACCCATGATTTGAACATGGTGCGGCGAATGGCGCAGCGCGTTTACGTCCTCAAAGACGGCAAGGTGGTGGAACACGGTGCGGTGGAGCGGATTTTTGCCCAGCCCCAGCACGCCTATACCAAGCTGTTATTGAACGCCACGCCCAAAGGGCAGCCGATCGCCGCGCGCTCCGATGCGCCCACAATTCTCCAAGCCAGCGATTTGCGCGTTTGGTTCCCGATCAAACGGGGCGTGTTCAAACGCATTATCGGTCACATCAAAGCGGTAGATGGCGTGAATCTAACGCTGCGCTCTGGACAAACCCTGGGCATTGTCGGCGAGAGCGGTTCGGGCAAGACAACTTTGGGTCTGGCGTTGCTGCGCCTAGTACCATCGAGCGGCAATTTGCTTTATGATGGTAAAAATCTGCGCGAGGTTGCGGGCACCGCCTTGCGTCATCTGCGGCAGGAATTGCAAATTGTGTTTCAGGATCCTTATGGCGCCCTCTCGCCCCGCTTGATCGTGGGCGATATCGTGGCCGAGGGGTTGGACGTGCATCGCCCGGGACTTGATACGGCTAAACGCAACGCTGCCATCGCTGATGCCCTAGCACAGGTTGGGTTGGCGCCCGAAATGATGGAGCGCTACCCCCACGAATTTTCCGGCGGTCAGCGCCAGCGTATCGCGATTGCGCGCGCCTTGATTCTAAAGCCAAAAATAGTGATTTTGGACGAGCCGACTTCGGCCCTCGATATGACGACCCAAGCGCAAATCGTCGATTTGCTGCGCGATTTGCAACGCGCCCATGGCCTTAGCTACATCGTGATTTCGCATGATTTGCGGGTGATTCGGGCGCTGGCGCATGATGTGCTGGTGCTGCGCGGCGGGGTAACCGTCGAATCCGGCAGCGCCGAGAAAATTTTCGCTGATCCGCAAACACCCTATACCCAGGCGCTGCTAAAAGCCGCGTTTATGCACGAATAATGATTTTCGCCTACGCCGCTTCGCGGATGTGATAGGCGGTGTTGGCCACTTGTTCTTGCGCGGTGCGGATGGTTTCTGCCAATTCGGTCAAATATACCGATCCGCGCACGGTGCGTTGCACCAAGACGCTGCGCTTGTTGGTTTCATCGCGCTTGCGCTTGATCAAATCCAGCTGGCTGAGGCGGTCCAAGGCGCGGGTGATGGCGGGTTTGGTGATATTCAAGCTGGCGGCCAAACCGCGCACAGTATGCGGTGGCGGGGTGACATACACACTTAACAACACCGCCAATTGGCGCGCGGTCAGATCGGGCGCATCTTTGCGCACGCCGTCGGTTGTGATCAACCGCAATAAATCCAGGGCTTGGGTGTTGTTCGCATGATATTGCATTTCGGATTCCTCTATCGTTGCGCGCCACTGATAACGTCGGGCGGAAAAGCGATGGTAATTTTTTGGAAGGTAGTATCAATTAATCATGTTTGTAGCGTTCTTGCAATAACGAAAACACGGCGCGAATCGTCATTGCCTCACCGCCCTGTGGACGACCGGGTTTGCTGGTGGCATTCCAAGCGTATAGATCCAAATGCAGCCAATCAATTTGCGGCGGCACAAATTCTTGCAGGAATAAAGCGGCCGTGATCGCACCCGCCATCGGGCTTTGCCCGCTGTTGTTAATATCGGCGGCATTCGAATCCAACATGGCGCGATAATTTTTCCACAAAGGCAGGCGCCATAACGGGTCGTGTGTGCGCTGGCTGTGGCTCGCCAAGTTTGCGGCCAATTTATCATTGTTGCAAAACAATGCGGGCAGTTCCGGACCCAACGCCACGCGCGCCGCACCGGTCAAGGTGCCGAAATCGATCAGCAGGTCGGGCTTTTCCTCGACCGCAGCCGCCAAGGCGTCGGCCAGGACCAAGCGGCCTTCGGCGTCGGTGTTGCCGATCTCGACCGTTTTGCCCGCGCGGGAGCGGAAAATGTCCATGGGGCGAAACGCCTCGTCCGAGACGGAATTTTCAACGGCCGGAATCAAGACGCGCAAATAGACCGGCAAGCGGTGGCTCATCACCAAATGGGCCAATGCCAGGGCACAAGCCGCCCCGCCCATATCTTTTTTCATAATCAGCATGCCGTCGGCGTTTTTCAAATCCAGCCCGCCCGTATCGAAACAAACGCCTTTGCCGACGATGGTCAATTTCGAATGCTTGGGGTTGCCAAAACGCAGTTCCAATAGGCGCGGCGCATCCTCGGCCGCGCGGCCCACGGCATGGATCAACGGATAATTCTGCGTCAATAAATCGTCGCCGATAATTTCGCGGAATTTGCCGCCATGCTGGCGGGCCAGATTTTTCGTGACCATCGCCAATTCCGGCGGGCCCATATCTTCGGCTGGGGTGTTGATCAAATCCCGCGCCAAATAAATCGCCTGCGCCATCGGCAAGACCCAAGCGGCATCGACCCCAACCGGCAATACCAGCCCCGCAGTCGTGGCCGGGGCTTTGGTTTTATAGCGGCAAAATTCATAACAGCCCAACGACCAGCCCAAGGCCAGCAAAGCCAGCAGGTCTTTTTTGAAACTGCCCTTGATTTGATACACCACCGGCGGCAAACAATTGACCGCCAAGCCCGCCAGCGTCCATAAATTGGGTTCGTTGTCGATCACGACCACACCCGCCACGCTACCGTCGGATTGGGGAAAATGGGCGCGGAATTTGTTCTCCCCCGCCTTGGGCAAGGCCAACAGCCAGGCGCGAGTTTCCGCCGCCTGCGATTTAATCCAAGCTGGCCATTCGGCCGCAGTCAATAAATACAGTGGCTTGGCCGGGGTTCCCACCGGCCACAGCCCCTGGGGCAAAAGCGGGGCGCGGACAGGTGCGGTTTTGGCTTTGGGCATGATTTTTATCCTTGAAATTATGGGGCTGACACCCACATGATGGTATAGTAACATTAGATATTGTTTGCAAAGCCTAACCATGCCTTTGGCTTTTTGCGCTTTTCTGTGCTTCCGGTGCTCATGTACCAAAACGTACACTGCGCTCCGGTTCTCGAAAACCGCAAAAATCCTGCGGCCTGGCGACTTTGCCAACAACACCGTAAGATTTTTTGGCCAAGCCCCAACCAAGGACACGCATGAGCCGGTTCGAAGATGCATTTGACGACGATTATTTTATCGATGGCGAGGAGCCAATCGAGGACGAGGGTGATTTGCGCCCCGGCACGGACATAGCCGGGATACCCCTGGTCAATTCGGAAATCGATTTGGTGGCCCTGGGCCTGAATGATGTCGCTTATGTCAAAGCGGTTTTAATCAACGGTATGCCCGGATTCACCATCCACGCCGCCGACGGCACGCCGATGGCCATGACCAATGACCGCAAAATGGCCTTTGCCGCCGTCATCCAGAACGATCTGGACCCGGTGAGTGTGCATTAAAGCGAGTGCCGAGTACCAAGTATCAAGATTGATGTCATTCCGAGCGAGCTAAGTCGAAGCGCAGCGAAGGCGGGCGGCGAGGAATCGCCAAGCATAATTTTTTGTGTCAAAAGATTTAATATCAGGCGATGCCCCCGCCTTCCCCAAAGGCTACGGCGAGGTTTGGTCATTGGTCACGCCGGAGCGTAGGCGGAGGCGGATCAACCCCTACGGCGGATTGGGATGAAATGTGATGTAGCCCTATTTTGATTTTATGGTATTGTCGTTTAACTTAAAAATTCCCCATCGAATTTAAATCTCCTCCCCCTATAGGGGGAGGTTGGGAGGGGGCTTTGGGAAAGCCCCACCCCGGCCCTCCCCTAAAGGGGAGGGGGGCATTATTAAGTTAAAGAACCATAATTGACGCCATTTGCCGTATAATATATAGTATCCTTTATGGAGCAATATAATCTATCTAGTAATATAAATCCCAAAGCGATAGATGACGCAATCAATCGTCTGCGCGGCGAAGTCCATAAACGCCGCGCCGATATAAAGTTTATAGTGCCCGTATTGTTCGGCGGTTTGTATCCAGCTTGGAGTTTGCAAACAACAATCGATAAAGCCTTGGTTACAGGTCTTAAGGTTGATGGCGGTTATGATGAAACCACAGGTAAAAAAGTCCGTCCTGCTAGCGTGCTGTTGCGACCGCTATTGCCGGAGCATTTTGCCGCAGGCAGAGGGTTATTGATCGTCGATGACATTATCGGCAGCGGTGAAAGTTTGCAAAAAGTCTTAGAGATATATCCTGAAGCGACGGTGGCTGTGGCTACTTACTGGCCAAGCGGGCGTGAAAAATTCGCTTGTTTGGGGAATCGTCTAATTTTGGGGCAAGAGCTACCCCAAGGACAATACGTTAATTTCCCCTGGGAGAAATCACATCCCAATCAGCAAGCATGGTTACGAAGTCACCATGTTTATGCGGAGCAACTAAGATTGACGACAGTGGCGGTAGCGGCAAGCATTCGTTTGCGAGCTGAATCTCAAAATAGCAACGGTTAACCGTCAACAGATAACCGTCAACCGCTATGCCGC
>CANGQU010000093.1 GCA_947456345.1 Alphaproteobacteria bacterium
GTCGCATGTTTGATTTTGTTAAAAATATTCATAACGAAAGCTATCCTGACTTGGTACTTGGTACTTTTTTAACTCCGCGCATAAAGATCGAATAATCGTCGGTGCTCGTCCAACGCATACCGATCGGTCATGCCCGCAATATAATCGGACACGATCCGCGCGCGCGGCTTTTCATCCAGGCCCAGCATTTTTTCCTGCCACTCGGCGGGCAAGCATTCCGGCTCGGCCAATAGGATCATAAACAATTCACGCACCACTCGCCGTGCCTTGCTGGTCATGCGATTGACGCGGTAATGGCGGTACATGCGTTGCATCAAAAATTCTTTTAGTTCTTTCAAGCTGGCTTGCATCGCAGCCGAGAACGCCACCACCGGCTGATGATGCGCGCGGATATCATCGGCGCTTTGCGGCTGCAATTTCGCGATGCGGCGTCGCGTTTCAGCCAGCACATCGCCAACCATTTGGCCGATCAAATCGCGCACCAGCTCGGCAATCAGCCGGGCTTGATCCAAATCCTTATGTTGCTTGCGCAGCGATTGTAGAGCCTTTGCGCATAACGGCACTGCCGCCAAATCATCGAGGGTGAATAATCCCGCCCGCAACCCGTCGTCGATATCATGATTGCTATAGGCGATATCGTCGGCCAGGGCCGCTACCTGCGCTTCGGCACTGGCATAGGTGTGCAATTCCAGGTCGTGGAGGCGGCTATAGGCGGCGATACTGGGCGGCAGATTTTTTTTCGGCAACGGCCCGTTGTGTTTCACAACGCCTTCCAAGGTTTCCCAAGTCAGGTTCAGCCCGTCGAATTTGGCATACCGCGCCTCGAGCGCCGTTAAAATCCGCAAGGTCTGATCGTTATGATTAAACCCACCAAAGGCTTGCATAACCTCGTTCAACGCATCCTCGCCCGCATGGCCGAACGGGGTATGCCCCAAATCATGCGCCAAGGCGCAGGCCTCAGCCAAATCTTCGTTTAAACTCAGGGCGCGGGCGATGGCGCGGGTGATTTGCGCTACTTCCAGCGAATGGGTCAGACGGGTGCGGTAATAATCGCCTTCGTGATTCACAAATACTTGGGTTTTATATTCCAGCTTGCGGAACGCGCCGGAATGGACGATGCGGTCGCGGTCGCGCTGAAACTCGCTGCGATTGCTGGGCGGAGGCTCGGGCAATAGGCGGCCACGGCTATGTGTCGGATCCGACGCATACGCCGCCACCCCCGCCATTTTGGCCGGCAGATTGGAATTGGCGGTTTTTTTTGCTGCAGCGTTTTTTCGGGTCATTGGTTTTTTGCGCTATTTTTTTGTTGTCATCCCCGCGCAGGCGGGGATCCATTTTCGTTAAATCTTAAATTTTATCCGATAAATCTTGCCAGATTGGATTCTCTTGTTGAATCAATCGCATCTTCCATGCTCGATTCCAATGTTTTAATTGCTTTTCCCGCATAATTGCTTGCTCAACGCTATCAAATTGCTCAATATAAACTAGGATTTTAAGACCATATTTTTTGGTGAATCCATCAATTGACCCCATTTTATGTTCTTCCATCCGGCGGAGTATGTCGTTCGTAACACCAACGTAAATTGCACCGTTCTTCTAATTTGCTAAAATATATACAAAATATATTTTCATAAAAATGGATCCCCGCCTGCGCGGGGATGACAAGAGATTTTCGATGCGGCCAGCCTAGCAGAAATGCGATCAAGGGCAAGAAAATTGCCGAATAAATTGACTTTTATCCCATTTTTCCTACATTACGGGCATGGACACACCCTTATCTCTGACTGAACGTGCCGCCGCCCGTATTTTGGCAATGCGGCAAATGGAAAACAAACCCAATTTGCGCCTGCGCCTGCGGGTGGATTCGGGCGGCTGTTCCGGGTTTTCCTATGTCTTTGGTTTTGACGACGCCCCCGTGGGCGAGGATGTGGTCATCACCCACGGCGCGGCCGAATTGGCGGTTGATCCAACTTCTTTGCCTTTGCTGGAGGGGAGTGTTGTCGATTACGTCGAAGAAATGATCGGCAGTTACTTCGCCGTCAAAAATCCCAATGCGGGCAGTTCGTGCGGTTGTGGCACGTCATTCAGTTTGTAATGAACCTGACAACTATCACCTGGAATGTGAATTCCATCCGGTCGCGGTTGGGGCATTTGCAACAATTGCTGCGCGAGCAACAGCCCGATGTAGTGATGCTGCAGGAATTGAAGTGCGAAGCCACTGAATTTCCGCATCTGGAAATTCAAGCAGCTGGGTATCACGCGGCGCTGGTGGGACAAAAAACCTATAACGGCGTGGCGGTATTGTCCAAGCAATTGGGCAGAGTCGTTGCCAACGCCCTGCCCGGCGATGATAGTGATACTCAGGCCCGGTTTATCGACGTGGAATTGCCTGGCGGCTGGCGGGCAATTTCGGTGTATGTGCCGAATGGCCAAGAAGTGGGCAGCGATAAATACGCCTACAAATTGAATTTTCTACGCCGCTTGCACACTTATACCCAAGGGTTGCTGGCCAGCGAAGCCAAGGTTTTAATCGGCGGCGATTACAACGTCGCCCTCACCGATGTCGATGTGCACGATCCAAAAACCTGGCAGGGACAAATTTTATGCAGCCCGGCCGAACGCCAGGCCGTTTATGGTTTGCTACACCAAGGTTGGCGCGACACTTATCGCCAATTGCACCCAGACGCGCATGAATATAGCTGGTGGGATTATCGTAGCGGCGGGTTCGAGCGGAATTTGGGCCTGCGCATCGATTATATTCTTGCCAGCCCTACCGCCTGCGACCGCTTGCAATCCAGCGCAATCCTGCGCGAGCCGCGCGGCTGGGACAAACCATCCGATCACGCACCAGTGGTGGCGGGGTTTATTGTTTTTTAACATTAGAATTCCCCCTCCCCTTTAGGGGAGGGTCGGGGAGGGGCATTGCCCGTGCCCCCTCCCAACCTCCCCCTGTAGGGGGAGGAGATTTAAATTCGATTTGGAATTCTTAAGTTAAACGACACTACCTAGGATTTAAACGCTGACCACTTGCGAATTGAATTTGGCGACGAATTGCGTTTGCTGCAATAACGTGCGCTTGACGATATCTTCGCGGCTGGTGCGAGTGGTATAAGCGTAGGGCATTACCATCGCCGCCTCTCGCGCCATAATGGCGGTGGTGATGCCGGGCACGGCGGGCTTGCCGATTTTCATGTATTTTTTAGGTGGCGCCGGTTTGAAAACAGTTTTTGCCAGTATGTTTTTAGCCGGCTTGAATGCCACGACGCCGCATAATGCCACGACGCCGCATACGGCAAAGGCAAATCCACCCAATTTAAATCCCAGCCATAATGGCCGGCTGACCATCCAGAGTCCTAAGCCGAGCAGGGTTTTAATGCTGCCGGCGAATAGACGGAAAATAATTTTTGATGCGTTGAAATACATGTCTCTCTACCTGTTCTATGCCTTGGTGGCTTATAGGCTCAGGATAGAGGGGGAAAGTTAGCGCATGGTTAGGATTGCCTAGAATGCCAGATGAATTATTAATGGCATTGTGGCGGATTAACTGGATTTTAAGCGGAGTAAAGAAGGGGTTAAAACATCTCCCTCGGCTACCCCGCGATGCGGCTCAAGGCGGCTTGTAATTTTTCTTGCACACTGGCTGCCGCCTGGCGCTTTTCGCGCACCTCGTCAATCGCATCCGCATCGGCGTTTTCGATAAATTGCGGATTGTTCAGTTTCGCGTCCAGCTTGGCCAGTTCCGCCGCCAGTTTTTGCATTTCTTTGTTCAAGCGGGCGCGTTCTGCCCCAAGATCGATCACATCGGCAATCGGCAATACCAAAGTCGCTTGATTGATGACCGCCGTCACGGCACCGGCGGGCGCTTCGCCCGACAACTTGCTAAGCTCGGCCAGGCGTGCCATGCGCATGATCACATCGCGGTATTGATCGACAATCGCCAGACGATCAGGCGTAATATCGCGCAAATGCAATTTCAATTGCGCCCCGGCCGGGACGTTCAATTCGGCGCGCAAGCTGCGGATAGAGCCAATCAATTCGATTAGCCAATTCACTTCGGCAATCGCTTGGTGATCGAGGGTAATGGCGCGATAATCCGGCCATTTAGTTGCGATCAAGGCCTTACCGCCGTTGCAGTGTAATTTTTTGGCCAATTCCTCGGTAATAAAGGGCATCAGCGGATTCAACAACTGCACCAGCTGCGCCAAGGCCCAGGCGGTGCAGGCTTTGGTTTCGGCGATTGCCGCCGTATCGCTGCCTGCCAAAATCGGTTTGGTGATTTCCAAATACCAGTCGCAGAAACTGCCCCAAGCGGTGTGGTAAATCGTATTTGCCGCTTCATCAAAGCGATACGTATCCAAATACTGGCGCAGATTTTTTTCGCAACCCACGATTTCGGCCACGATCCAACGGTTGACGCTGTGGCGGCACGTGGCCGGATCGAAGGCCGGGTTGAATTCGCAGCCGTTCATTTGCGTAAACCGCGCCGCGTTCCATAATTTCGTGGCAAAAGCGCGATAACCCGAAACACGTTCGGTGGACATTTTGATATCACGGCCGGGCACGGATAATGCCGCCAGCGTAAAGCGCAACGCGTCGCAGCCGAATTCGTCGATCA
>CANGQU010000094.1 GCA_947456345.1 Alphaproteobacteria bacterium
CGCCCGTCGAATACGGCCATGGGCGCGCGTAGGGCCGCGCTATCGGCCCCGCGCTGTTGGCGTAAAATGCGCATCGCATTGATCATAGCGCCAATCGGATCGACGACATTTTGCCGCCAGTTTGCCGCCACCATGTTTTCCAATCCCGGATGATCTGGCATGCGCGCGAGGCGGGTTTTGGGGTCATAGACCCACGCCACGCCCTTGGTCTTTTTACGGCGGATGCTGGTGTATTGGTAATTGGCGGGGGTTAGCGTTTGTTTGGCGAATTTGCCTTTGCTGTTGGCGATAATTTGCAGGCGTAAGAAATTTTTCAACATGCCAACCGTGCGCAAATCGATTTGGCCGTCGTAATCCGCTGCCCCCTCGCGCAAGGCGAAAGCCAGTTTCGCGGCCTCGATTCCGCCCCAAAACGCGGTATATTGCAAGGTGACGCTGCGGGTTTTGGGCGCGGTTTGCGCGGTGGCGGTGGTGGCCAGCAATAAACACAATCCGAGCGCGAGCATCAGGTTTCTAAGCATGCGGTATTTTAGACGGTGCAGAAAGCCGCAACAAGCCATATCCCAATACACCCGACAACAGCGAGCCCGTCAGCACACCCAATTTTACCTGGTCCAACAACACGGCATCGCTAAACGCCAAAGCGCCTATAAACAGCGACATGGTAAACCCGATCCCACCCAAGGTGGCCACACCATATAATTGCAACCAATTGCTCTGTGCGGGTTTATCGGCGATACCCAGTTTAATCGCTGCCCAGGCGGAGGCGAAAATCCCCAGCTGCTTGCCCAGAAATAAACCCAGCGCAATGCCCAAGGTCAGCGGTTGCAACAAATCGCCCAGCGCCAGCCCCAATACCGGCACGCCCGCATTGGCCAGGGCGAAAATTGGCATAATGCCAAAGGCGACATAGGGATGTAAAAATTTTTCCAAATACAGCATCGGCGAATTATCCAAATTGACCTTGGTCGGGGTTTGGCCCGGACCCAGCGGGATCGTCGCCGCCAATAACACGCCGGCCAAGGTGGAATGAACGCCGGATTGCAGCATCGCATACCACATCCCAACCCCCAGCAATAAATACGGTCCTAATTGCCGCACGCCGAATTTATTCATGCCCAATAAAATAACGAACAAGGCCGCCACCACCGCCAAAGCTTGACCATGCAAATCGCCGGAATAAAAAAACGCGATTACCAACACCGCGCCCAAATCATCCAATATCGCCAAAGCCAGCAAAAATACCCTGAGCGACAAAGGAATCCGCTTGCCCAGCAAGGCCAAAATCCCCACCGCAAAGGCGATATCGGTCGCCGAGGATACCGCCCAGCCGCGCCATAATTCGGGATGCGCCGCCGTTATGCCCAAGAAAATCAACGCCGGTACGGCCATGCCGCCAATCGCGCCGAATAACGGCAAGGCCGCCCGCCGCCAATTGGATAACTCGCCAATCAATAATTCACGTTTAATTTCCAGCCCGATGACCAGAAAAAAAATCACCATCAACCCGTCTTTGATCCAGTGCGACAAAGACAAATCAAGGCCAATAGCGTCCGGCCCGAAATTGGTTTTCAGCAAGGCGAAATAAGCGGGGCCCAAAGGCGAGTTGGCGACAACCATTGCCAACACCGCCATCGCCAATAACACCACGCCCGCCGCCGATTCGGCGGCAAAAAAGTTTTTAATGCTGAAATGCTTGACCATAATTTTATGCCATGTTTTTTAGTTTAGTATGGACAGTTAAACGATTTTAACTAGATTGGGCAACCATAGCGGCTTAGTGCACAAGCGCAATGAAAATCGGCAATCATTTGGGAGCCAATAATGGGCGTTTATTTGGAATTGATTTTGGGGTTGGCGGTGTTGATCGTCGGCGCCGAATTTTTGGTGCGTGGCGCGGTTAGCGCGGCGCAACGTCTGGGCGTTTCCGCCTTGATCATCGGCCTGACCATCGTTGGCTGGGGGACCTCGACGCCGGAATTAATTGTATCGGTCGATGCAGCCTTGGCGGGCTCGCCGGGCATTGCCGTGGGCAATGTAGTGGGCAGCAATATCGCCAATATATTGTTGATTCTGGGGTTGGCGGCGGTGGTGTATCCGATCACGGTCAATCCGCGCGCGATTGCGCGGGATGCCGGTATTGCTTTGGCGGCGGCGGTGATTTTCATCGTGCTCGCGTATTTTACCGGCGTGATCAGCACCATGGCCGGTATCGCGATGTTGGTATTTCTGGCGGTAATGACGGTATGGGTATTTCGCCAGGAGAAAAACGGCCAAGCGCCCGAGGCCGCCGATTTACACGCCAAAGAATCGGCGCAAAAACACGCTTTGCCAAAATCGATGGGTGTCGCCATCGCGATGGTCATTGCCGGTTTAGCTACTCTGATTTGGGGGGCGGATTTATTGGTGACGGCGGCGTTGATTGTCGCGCGCGATCATGGCGTGTCGGAAACGGTGATTGGCCTGACCTTGGTGGCGGTTGGCACATCCCTGCCGGAACTGGCAACATCGGTTGTGGCGGCATTGCGCAAGCAATCGGATGTGGCGCTGGGAAATGTGATTGGATCGAACATTTACAATATTTTGGCAATCTTGGGCGTCGCCAGTTTATGGGGCGATATCACCGTGCCGCCGGAAATTATCGCTTTTGATATGTGGATTATGCTTGGGGTAACTTTGGCTTTGCTGCCGGCATTTTTCTTAGGGGGTCGGATTGGCCGATTATATGGTGCAATCTTTTTAATCGCCTATGTCGCTTATACTTATTATCTATTCACCCAATCCGCCATACCGGCAGTATAACAACAAAAGGATGATAAAATGGTTGATTTGATTCATCACGCGGTGCGCGTCTATCCGGCATCCGAACCTTGCCCGCGCGATGCGCAATTGGCGTTTAGAATTGCGGCCTGTGCCGCCGATCCGGCGCCGATTGATGCGGATGTTACTGACATGGTGATTAATCGCATCATCGATAACGCGGCGGTGGCGATTGCCGCCATTAATCGCGAGCCGGTGGCTAATGCGCGCAGCCAAGCATTATGTCATCCCGCCAATGGCCGCGCGGGCGCTGCCGTGTTCGGCTTACCATCCAACCAAACATTTGATCCCGCGTGGGCCGCGTGGGCCAATGGGGTGGCGGTGCGGGAACTGGATTGGCACGATACGTTTTTGGCGGCCGATTATTCGCACCCCGCCGATAATATCCCCCCCGTTCTGGCAGTGGCCCAGCAATTGGGCAAATCGGGCGCGGAGTTTTTGCGCGGCATTGTTGCGGCCTATGAAATTCATATCAATTTGGTCAAAGGCATTTGCCTGCATGAATGGAAAAAAGACCATATCGCGCATTTATGCCCGGCCGCTGCGGCTGGTATCGGCGCTATGTTGCATTTGCCGGTCGAGCAAATTTACCAAGCCGTGCAACAAGCCGTCCATGTGGGGTTCAGCACGCGCCAATCGCGCAAGGGCGAGATTAGTTCTTGGAAAGCGCACGCCCCCGCGCATGCCGGTAAACTGGCGGTCGAGGCGGTGGATCGCGCCATGCGCGGCGAAAAATCCCCCAGCCCCATTTACGAGGGTGAAGACAGCGTGATCGCCTGGATGCTGGGCGGTAAAAAAGCGCAATACACCGTGCCCTTGCCACAACCGGGTGCGCCCAAACGCGCGATTTTGGATTCCTATACCAAGGAACATTCCGCCGAATACCAATCCCAAGCGATTATCGATTTGTGTTTTAAAATGCGCGGGAAAATAAAAGATTTCGACGCCATCAAAAAAATCATCCTGCATACCAGTCATCACACACATTACGTGATCGGCACCGGATCGAACGACCCGCAAAAAATGGACCCCCAGGCATCGCGCGAAACGCTGGATCATTCGATCATGTATATCCTGGCGGTCGCGTTACAGGACGGGAAATGGCATCATGTCGATTCGTATTTACCCGAACGCGCGGCGCGGCCCGACACGGTGCGCTTGTGGCATAAAATCGAAACGCGCGAGGATGCGGTGTGGACGCGCCGGTATCATTCCCATGACCCAGCGGAAAAGGCGTTCGGCGGCCGCATCGAAATTCAATTCAACGACGGATCATCCTTGATCGATGAGATGGCGGTGGCGAATGCGCATTCTTTGGGCGCGACGCCGTGGCAACGCCCCCATTACGTGAAAAAATTCCATGAATTGACCGATGGTATTATTGCGTCCCAAGAATCGAAACGGTTTTTGGATTTGGTGGCGCGGTTACCGCAATTGACGGCCGCCGAATTGCGCGCCTTGAATGTGGAATTGCCCGAAGGCAAATTGCTGCGCGCGGTGCGTGACCAGCGCGGGGTATTTTAGGATTGGTAAATAGTAATTAGTAAGCAGTAAGCAGTAAGCAGTAAGCGGTTAAATTCGCCCTCCCCCAAAAATAATGTACCCTCCCCTTGTGGGAGGGTCAAAGCGGCAAAGCCGCTTTGGGGTGGGGATTCTTGAATTTCCAAGCTCAAATCTTCGGCCTTGCAATCAAGAATCAGAACATCCTATTCTATTATTTCTTATTTTCTCGGTCATTTTAATCCCCACCCCGAAATCGCGAAGCGATTTCGACCCTCCCACAAGGGGAGGGTA
>CANGQU010000095.1 GCA_947456345.1 Alphaproteobacteria bacterium
ATTGGCGGCCGATCCCGACCGGGGGCATATTTTCACCGACCGCATTTTCAATGCGCGCGGCATATCCGAAACTATGTTTATCGGCTCGGACACTATTCGCCATTTAATGCCGCGCATTATTCCGGGCATCACCATCACCTCGCGCCCGCGATTTTCCGAATTGACCTATACCGGGTATAAAAAGATCATCCGCTTGCCCGCGCGTTCGGCCGTGGTGGCATTTTCCGCTGCTAACGTCTATGCCCTGGCCGAATTCATGCGCCGCCAGCGCGGCGGGGCGGCGGTGGTGTTGGGAGCCTTATCGCCCCGTGCCCGCAACGCCCAGGTTGGCATGTACCAATCGGGCGAGGTTGATTACATCGTCGCCACCGATGCGATCGGGATGGGTTTGAATATGGATATCGACCATGTGGCGTTTTCCACGGTTGAAAAATACGATGGGCGCAATTTGCGTAAACTTCGGGCATCGGAAATGGGGCAAATCGCCGGTCGCGCCGGGCGGTATATGACCAACGGCACATTTGGCACGACAGCGGACGAAGGGTCGCTGCCCGACCATATGGTCGAAAAAATTCAGGGCCATAAATTCGATCCCGTGCAAATCATGTTCTGGCGCAATAGTGATTTGGACTTTTCCAGTATCAAGGAATTGCAGCACACATTAAACGCGCCGCCGCCCCGCGAATTTTGCAAACGCCCGCAGGGGTTGGAGGATCAGGAAATCCTGAGCGTAATGGCGCAGGATAAATCGATCCTGCACAAGGCGCAGGGGTATGATGCGCTGAAATTGCTGTGGGAGGTGTGCCAAATTCCCGATTACCGCCGCATGGACACCGAAATCCACGCCCGGTTTTTAATGCAGCTCTATCATTATTTGATGCAGGGCGATGGGCAGATTCCGGCCGAATGGTTGCAGGAACAGATTTATAAACTGGATAATTACACGGGCGATATGAACGCGCTGATGACGCGCCTGGCGCATATCCGCATTTGGACCTATGTCAGCAATCGCGGTCAGTGGGTAAAGGACCCCCAGGGGTTGCAGGAATGGACGCGCGGTATCGAAGACCGTTTATCCGATGCGCTGCATTTGGAATTGACGCAGCGTTTTGTCGATAAACGCGTCGCATTACTAATGAAAAAACTGGACGAAAACGCCGAATTCGAGGCGACGGTGAATGGGGTCGGCGAAGTTTTGGTCGAAGGGCAGCATGTCGGTAAATTATCCGGCCTACGGTTTATTGCCGATCACGACGTGCTCTCCAGCGTCACCAAGCCCATTCGCGTGGCCGCGCACAAGGCGGTGATGAGTCATCTGCCCGCGCAATTGGAAAAAATCTTGGCCGACGGGGCCGAGGCATTAAGTTTGGCGCGGAACAACGAAATTTTATGGCATGGCCAGCCGATCGGCAAATTGCTGCGCGGCAAGCATATTTTGGAACCCAATGTTTGGGCGTTGTGTGATGACGAAATCGGCAGCGAGGCCAAACAAAAACTGCGCGCGCATTTGGATGCGTGGCTAGAGCCATATTTGCGCGACCATTTGGGCGACATGTACCGCTGGCGGGATTTGCCCTTAACTGGCGCTGCCCGTGGTGTCGTATTTCAATTGACCGAGGCTTTGGGGTGTTGGCCCACGGGAAAATTGCGCGATTATTTGCCGCAATTATCGCCGCAAGATGTGGCAATCCTCGAAGGTAGCGGCATCGCAGTGGGCGAGGCGCATGTGTACGGAGAAAACCTGTTCGCGCCACGGCAAACGATTTTACGCACGCAATTATATAGTTTGTGGCACGGCCAACCGACGGTGGCGGTGCAATTGGCCGGAAAATTGGTCATGGAGCGGACCGAGCGGATCAGCGGCGAAGAAGCCTGGGCCGCTGGTTTTGCCAAAATCCAAAATCTGTATGTGCGGGCCGATAAATTGGAAAAATTGATCGCGCTGTTTTATACTGCCTGGCGTGCGCAAAAACCTGTCCCCGCCGAAAAAGCCAAAGCGATTGTACCGTTAAACCCCCACCAATTGGCGAGTGCGGCGGAATATGCCGGATTTACGGTAAAGCAATTGGGCAAAGGTGGCTTGGTGATCACGGGCCGCAAACGCAAGGCTGAAAAACGCGCGGCCAAACCTGTGGCCATTGATCCCAATTCGCCGTTTGCCCCATTGATGGAACAAATCGCCGTCAGTGACGATGCTTAGTTTTATTTTGCTCTACATAATATTTAAGGCGATTGCCCAGTTCCGCCTCGCTTATACCAGGCTCGTAAATCACCTGGGCTGATGCTGCGGCGGAAGTCGTGGTGAGTTCCTGTTGCGCCCGGGCATAGATGCTTTTGCTTATGCTGACAACCAGAATAACAATAGTCGCCCCCAAACCCAATGCAAAACAATAGTCGCGGGGAGTCAGTTCCAGGCGCGGCAGTTCGAATTTCAATTCCATGCTAACGCCCTTGTGTTTTTTGCGGGTTTTGCTATCACCACGCGGGGAGAATATCAAAAATGACTTATGTTGTCACCGACGCTTGTATTAAATGCAAATACATGGATTGTATCGAGGTATGTCCCGTCGATTGCTTTTACATCGGCGAAAACATGCTGGTCATCCACCCCGACCAATGTATCGATTGCGGGGTGTGCGAACCCGAATGCCCGGCCGAGGCGATTTTACCCGATACCAAAGCCGGGGCCGAAGCATGGGTTGAACATAACCGCGAATACGCCGAAAAATGGCCGAACGTGACCAAAAAGGGCGCCCCGCCCGACGATGCCGATGACTGGCGCGGCAAACCCGATAAAATGCAGTTTTTTAGCCCAGAGCCGGGGAAGCCTTAGGCGGTAATTTTATTAGCGTTGAAATTAACCATTTTTTATGCTATACATTCTGACAGTGAAATGAATATTTGAAATATTATTTCAATTAGCTGCAAGATTAGCATAGAAAGGTTGGATTCTACGTCATGTCGAAAGCCAAAACTGTAAAAAAAGCAACTTCTGCTAAGAAAAAAGAAGAAAAGAATACTAAAATTACCAAACCGGTGGCGAAAAAAACCGCCAAGCCTCAGCCTGCGGCCAAGGTCGCGGCCAAGCCTGCGCCTGCCAAATTGGCTGCTGCCGCTAAAAAGCCCAGCAATGGCAATACCGCGCCGACCGCGACCGCAGTTGTAGGCAAAAAACCGGGTCAATCGCCGATGGCTGGCATTAAAATGATCGATTCCAAATCGATTATGGCCAAGGCGCAAATGAAACCCGCCCAAGCCGCCAAAATGGCCGAGCCTAATTTTGCCGCCAATGATTTCGTCGTGTACCCCACCCATGGCGTTGGCCTGGTCAAAGGGGTGGAGATTCAGGAAATCGCCGGTCATAAATTAAAGCTGTTCGTGATTGAAATCGAAGGCGCCAAAATGACCATCAAGGTGCCGGTGAACAAGGCACATAACGTGGGCCTGCGCAAACTGAGCAGCCGCAAGGAAATGAGCGTGGCCTTGGAAAAACTGAAAACCAAAACCCGCGTTCGCCGCACGATGTGGAGCCGACGCGCCGCCGAATATGAAGCAAAAATCAATTCCGGCGATCCAATTCAAATCGCTGAAGTGGTGCGCGAATTGTACCGCAGCAGCACCCAGCCCGATCAATCGTATTCCGAGCGCCAGATTTACCAAAACGCGCTGGAGCGGTTGTCGCGTGAAGTCGCGGCCGTAGACCGCAGCAACGACGCGCAAGCGGTTGAAAAAATCGAAAGCATTCTTAAAGCCGCCTAAATTTGGCAGATCTGGATTGAGAAGCATGGGGGGCGATTTCCGGATCGCCCCCTAAGCTTTTGTAAAAACTAGACATTTTTTCTTGCCGATTGGCCTTGTGATCCCCAGCTGAAATGCCTACATTATTCCTGAGCGTGGCAGTCAGTTATTCATCCTTTTATGCTACGCTGTTCCAGTGCAACGGAGATATTTCATGGCCCTGCCAATGTCAAAGTCCCGGGATGCCGATATGCAGTTCATCCGCGCTTCGATGAAAATCGGCCTATTGTCCAAAGAAGAAGAACAAAAACTAGCCCGCAATTGGCAAAAAAAACAAGATCAAGCCAGTTTGCATAAATTGGTCAGCGCTTATTTGCGCCTGGTCGTGGCCATTGCCCACCGTTTCAAAAATTATGGCCTGCCCATGGCCGACATCATCCAAGAAGGCAATATCGGCCTGATGCAAGCGGCCGCCCGGTTCGAGGTGGAGCGCGATTTGCGTTTCTCCACCTACGCCTCGTGGTGGATCCGGGCGCAGATTCAGGATTACATTTTGCGTAACTGGTCGATTGTCCGCACCGGGACGACGGCGGCGCACAAATCGCTGTTTTTCAATTTCAACCGCCTGCGCAGTAAAATCGACGGCACCGGCTCGCGCGGTTTGAACGATGACGACCGGCAAAAAATCGCGGTCGAGCTGGGTGTCAGCGATAACGACGTTAAGCATATGGAGCGCCGTCTGAGCGGCGGGGATTATTCCCTCTCGGCGCATTTGAATGACGATTCCGAATCCACAGCACAGGATTTTTTGGCGGATGAGCGCCCG
>CANGQU010000096.1 GCA_947456345.1 Alphaproteobacteria bacterium
AACTGGCATGGATGTGGATACGCGCGCGTATTTAACGGCTGCGACGTTGATCATTGCCGTACCGACCGGGATTAAAATCTTTTCTTGGATCGCCACCATGTGGGGCGGTTCGATTGATTTCAAAACGCCCATGTTGTTCGCGGTTGGGTTTATTTTCCTCTTTACCCTGGGTGGGGTGACGGGCGTGGTCTTGGCCAATGCCGGGATCGATACGGCTTTGCATGACACGTATTATGTAGTCGCGCATTTCCATTATGTGTTATCGCTGGGTGCGGTGTTCATCATGTTTGCTGCCTGGTATTATTGGATCGGCAAAATGTCCGGCCGTCAATATCCAGAATGGCTGGGCAAGCTGCATTTCTGGACGACATTCATCGGCGTTAATTTGACCTTTTTCCCGCAGCATTTTTTAGGCCTGGCCGGGATGCCGCGGCGGATTCCGGATTATCCGGACGCCTATGCGTATTGGAATTATATCTCGTCCATCGGTTCATATATTTCCTTTGGCTCGGCGGTATTGTTCGTGTTTATCGCACTCTACACCGTGATTGCGGGCCGCAAAGTCGGCGCCAATTATTGGGGCGAGGGGGCAACGACGTTGGAATGGACGGTCTCGTCGCCGCCACCGTTCCATACGTTTGACAGCTTGCCGGTGATCGGCGACAACAAGCACGGCCATTAACCTATGACCAGCGCCCACGCCGCATTGCCTTTTTCGCCCGATTTATCGCGGGCGGAGGATTATTGGCAATTGCTGAAACCGCGCGTGATGTCGCTGGTGGTGTTCATCGGCCTTGCCGGCATGGTCGTAGCGCCGGGGTCGATCCACCCTGTGCTGGCGATCACAACGATCTTATGCATCGCCGTTGGCGCGGGTGCGGCCGGTTGTATCAATATGTGGTACGAACGCGATGTCGATGCGTTGATGGAACGCACGCGCCACCGCCCATTGCCAACGGGGCGCATGCAGCCGCAGCAGGCTTTGGGCTTTGGCGTGTTTTTGGCCACGGCCTCGGTCTTGCTGCAAGGGGTGGCGGTCAATATTTTGTCGGCCGCGATTTTGGCCGCATCGATTTTATATTATGTGTTTGTCTATACGATTTGGTTGAAACGGCGCACGCCGCAAAATATTGTGATCGGTGGCGCTGCGGGCGCGTTTCCGCCGCTGATCGGCTGGGCGGCGGTGACCGGCAGCCTGACGCCTGCGCCGTGGGCGATGTTCTTGTTGGTATTTTTATGGACACCGCCGCATTTTTGGGCATTGGCATTATATAAATCCGCCGACTATGCCAAGGCCGGGATTCCGATGCTACCGGTGGTGGCGGGCGTGCGCGCCACCTTAAATCACATTTTGCTCTATAGCTTGACCTTGCCGCTGGCGGTGATGTTGCCGTGGTATTTTGGTGCGGCGGGAACAACCTATTTGATCGGGGCGGTTTTATTGTCGCTGGTGTTTGTCGTCTTGGCCATACAGCTATGGCGCGGGGGCGAAGAATTCGACATCCGCCGCGCCAAACAATTATTCGGCTATTCGATTTTGTATTTGTTTTTGGTGTTCGCTTTCTTGATGCTGGATGCAGGCTTATGACCCAACCCAATGCCAATTTGCGCAAAAAAAACTGGCTGCTATTGGCCTTGTTGCTGGCCTTTGCCTTGCTGTTGTTTTTTATCACCATCGCCCGCATTTCAGGGGCTTAAGCCATGCAGCGTAATACCAAAACCCTTGTTTATCTATGCGGCATCTTGGTGGTCATGGGCGGCCTAAGTTTCGCCAGCGTGCCGCTATACCGCATGTTTTGCCAAATCACCGGGTTCGATGGTACGACGATGGTAGCGAAATTCGCCCCTCAGCTGATTAGCGAGCGGTTGGTTGAAATCCGCCTGAATACTGACGTCAATCCGAATCTGGAATGGAGTTTTCAGCCCAGTCTACGCACCACCAGTTTGAAAATCGGTGAAGTCGGCCGGGCCGTGTTTTATGTCAAGAATAACGGTGATGAAGCGGTGATCGGCACCTCGACCTATAACGTCACGCCGGAAAAGGCGGGGCAGTATTTCAACAAGCTGCAGTGTTTTTGTTTTACCAAACACTTGCTAAAACCTGGCGAGAGCGCGGAGTTTCCGGTACAATTCTTTGTTGATCCGGCGATGGCGGATGATCCAAAACTGGCGGATGTGAAAACGATTACCCTGTCTTATACTTTTTTCAAGGCGGCCGATCAAAATCTGGCCGCGGTGCAGTCAAATCCATAGGTGAATAATGGCACAGCAAAAACATGATTTTCATTTGGTCGATCCCAGCCCTTGGCCCATTTTGGCCGCGTTTGCGGCGGGGTTGATGATGTTCGGCATCGCCTTGTTCATGCATCCCGAAGCTTTGGGCAGCATTATGGGCATCCCGGTGCATACTAAATTATTGTTTGTGGGCGTGCTGGCCTTGTTTTATTTCACTTATCGTTGGTGGCGCGATGTTGTGCGCGAAGCGCAATACGAAGGGCACCATACCCCGATCGTGCAATTGCACCATCGTTATGGGATGATTTTCTTCATCGCCTCCGAGGTGATGTTCTTCGCCGCGTTTTTCTGGGCGTTTTTTGATGCCAGCCTTTACCCAAAGGCCGCGACGGGTGGCGTTTGGCCACCCAAGGGTATCGAGGTATTGGATCCATTCCATTTGCCGTTGTTTAACACGCTGTTGCTGCTCTTGTCCGGCACGACGGTCACCTGGGCGCATCACGCACTCCTCGAGGGGCAGCGCAAGGATTTGGTGCTGGGTTTGTCGTTGACGGTGTTGCTGGGCGTGATTTTCACCAGCGTGCAGATTTTTGAATATACCCATGTCGCCTTTAAATTTACTGATGGGATTTATCCCAGCACGTTTTTCATGGCCACCGGTTTCCATGGTTTCCACGTGCTGGTGGGCACAATTTTCTTGGCCGTGTGTTTGATCCGCGCCGCGCGCGGGCATTTCACGCCGCAGCAGCATTTCGGCTTTGAGGCCGCCGCCTGGTATTGGCATTTTGTCGATGTGGTGTGGTTGTTCTTGTTCGCCTGTATCTATTGGTGGGGCGCGTAAGATAGCGTATAGGTTTTAGCGTATAGCGTATAGTTTAATGGAATGACTCATTCGGTCTGGCGACTGGCGTTGCGCCGCTTATGCCCCAGTTGTGGGCAAGGAAAGTTGTTCGCCGGATTTTTAACCGTACGCGCCCGTTGTCCGGTTTGCGATTTGGATTTATCGGCGCAGGATAGCGGGGATGGCGGGCCAACCTTCGGCGTATTCATTTTATGTTTTTTGATTCCGCCCTTGGCGTTGTGGTTTGAATTTCATTTTGATCCGCCCTGGTGGGCGCATGTACTAATCTGGCCGCCTATGTCGATGCTGTTGTTATGGTGGCTGTTGCCGGTCATCAAATCCTGGCTGATCGCCGAACAATATCGGCGCACCGTGTGGCAAGCGGGGGGAAAAAATGATTATCGCTAAGCGCCGGATTGGTTTTTTATTTGTTTGCGCCATCCTCGCACTGGGATGTTTCGGCCTTAGTTATTGGCAATGGCAGCGTCTCGAATGGAAGACTGCCATGCTCACGGCGTTGTCGCAGCAAACGCCACAAATTTGGGATGAGGTTTTTCCGGTTCCTCCTTATCGCTTGGTGACGTTGGCAGGCACGGTCGATCAAACCAAGGTTTTTTTTCGCCCCGCCGCCGTCAACCCAAATGCACCCAAGGGGGCCGAGCGCTTGGGGTATGATTTATGGCTGCCGGTGGCGCTGGGTCAGGGTAAAGCGATTCTGGTCAATTACGGCTGGATCGATCAGGCGATGCGGGATAGATTATTATCCCAAGCGCCTAATGCCAGCAATTTTAAATCTGAAATCACGGGTTGGTGGATACCCCAACAGCCGCAACCCCGTTTTGCCCCACCCAATAATCCCGCCAAAAACGAATGGTATTGGCCTGATATCGCTGAATTGGCGACAATAACGGGCTATGATCTCGCCCCCGGGATCGTTTATAATCAGGCCAATTGGTTTGGCGGCGAAAATCCGCCGCTTGCGGCCAATATTCCCAATAACCATCGCCAATATGCTTGGACCTGGCTGTTGCTGGGATTGGTGAATGTGGCAGGCGGGCTATATTATTGGTTGGGGGATAAAGGCCGTGGTAATACCGAGCGCTTATGACAGACTAGAACAGCAATTCCGCAAAATCGCCGCTTTGGACGAGGCATCGGCAATGCTGGGCTGGGACATGCAAACCATGCTGCCGAGCAATAGTGGCGATGGCCGCGCCGAACAATTGGCGACATTGCAATCTTTGGCGCAGGAATTGCTATTGGACCGTGCCGTGCCTGAATGGTTGGATGTGGCGTCGGCTGATTCTGGATTGAACGAATGGCAGCGGGCAAATGTGCGGGAAATGCACCGCCTGTATCGCCATGCGGCGGCAACCGATCCGATGTTATTACAGGCTTTGACCCGCGCCAGAATGCGCTGCGAGATGCAGTGGCGCCAGGCCCGCGCCGATAACGATTTTAAAAGCTTGTTGCCAG
>CANGQU010000097.1 GCA_947456345.1 Alphaproteobacteria bacterium
GAGCGCAGCGAATTTAGAAAATCTTATGCCCTCCGAAGCCTTGGCAAAGGAGGGCTTGTTGCAGCTAACTCTCCTATTAGTTCGACAAAATTGCCGCAAGCAATTTTGGATTCCGAGCAAAGCGAGGAACCCGGAGGGCGCGTGTCAGAAGGCACGCGTCAATCTCGCCCCATCCGCCATTAGACCTCGGGTTTCCAGGCAGCCAGAATGGCGTCGATATTGTGCTTGTACAGATTGATAAAATTATTGGCCTTTTCGCCATTTTGGCTTAGGGCGTCGGTGTAGAGAACGCCTTGCACCTTGGTGCCGGTTTCCTGTGCGATTTGATCCAAGGAACGGTTGTCGGTGACGTTTTCATAGAAAATGGCGCGGATATTCTTGGACTTGATTAGCTGAATCACCTCGGCCAGTTTTTGGGCGCTGGGAGAATCACCATGCCCCGAGCCAATCACATTCACATACCGAATCCGATAAGCGCGGGCAAGATATTGCAGCCCGTCATGGTTGGTAACGATCCAGCGTTTGGATTCGCTAAATTTCTGCACTTCACGGCTGGCCCAGCTTTGAAGGTCGGTTAATTCTTTGCGGTAGCGGCGTTCGTTTGTGGCATAGAAATCCGCGTGTTTGGGATCAGCCTTGGCCAGGGCGTCGGAAATATTTGCCACATAAAGCTTGGCGTTATTCAAATTATGCCAGGCATGCGGATCGACGTTGCCGTGATCGTGATCGTGCTCGCCGCTATCGGTTTCGTTGGGCAGATTCTTGCCTTGGTTCACATATTCATCCATCGTCTTGGCCTTGTTATCCTGGGGCTCAATCGGCTGCAGTTTTCTGGACAAGCGGCTGGCGGTGACAACGGTACCTTTGAAATTGGCGGACTTGATCAGCCTGCCCGCCCATGGCTCAAACCCAAGCCCATTCACGATGAATATATCTGCGCTGGCCAGGGTTTCTATGTCCTGTGGGCGCAGTTCAAAGGCGTGCATATCGGTATTGGGGCCGACGATGTTGTGCAGTTCGATCAGGTCCTGGCCGATATTACGAGTCATGTCCTCGAGGATGGAGAAACTAGTGACGACTTTTAATTTTTTGCCCTGCGCCATCGCCATTTGCGGCCAGAGCATACCCAGCGTGATCGCCAACGATAGCAACAGAATACGGATGTGCATGATAACTTCTCCTAGGCTGAAAATTTAAAGACCGAACGGATTTGCGATAACAAGCCCATAAAATAGAATATTCCAAGCACTAACACAATTGCTGGTCCGGCCGGCAAATTGGCGTAAAACGACAACAGCAAACCGGCCCACCCGGCCACTAGCGCCAAGATCAAACTGCTTAGGATCATGCCCTGCCAGCTTTTGTGAAAGATGCGGGAGATAATGGCAGGCAGCAAAAAAATAGCCATGGCCAATAACGTGCCAATGGCAAAAAAAGCCACCACTAGATTTACTACAAAAACGCCTAAAAACAAGACATAGTAAAATTTGCCATAGCCTGGATGCATTTGCACATAGGCGGGATCGAAAGCCTCGGCCAAAAAGCCACGCGCGCCGAAGGCAAAAATCAACAAGCTGGCAGCGCTAACTCCGCCCAGCCACAACGTATACCCATCAGGCACGGCTAATAAATTGCCGAACAGAAAATGCAGAATGTCATTATTGTTGCCAAACGCCGCCATCAAGCAGACGCCAGCGGCCAGCGAGATTAAATAGAATGCCGCAAAACTGGCATCTTCGCCAAGTGCGGTTTTACGCGCTACCAGACCGGCCAAAAGGCCCCCAAGCACGGCCATCAGCATCGCACCGATTGAGAGCGCCAATACATTCATCCCAAACAGGGCAAAGGCCCCGGCAACACCGGGCAGCATCGCGTGGGAGAGTGTATCACCCACGAGGCTAAGCCGTTTCAGCACCAACAACACGCCCAGCGGGGCGGCGGATAGGGATAGCAAAGCCATCACCAATAACGCCTGGCGCATAAAGGCATATTCAAAAAACGGTTGCAAGATTGCGTCGATGGCTGACATGCTGAATTGGGATTAGACTGCGCCGGCGGTGAACAAGGGAATAATTTTCTTGATCGGCCCGAATTCGGCCGACCCTTGGGACAAGCACAGCG
The DNA here is from genome assembly GCA_947456345.1 of Alphaproteobacteria bacterium. GTDB lineage: Bacteria > Pseudomonadota > Alphaproteobacteria > SHNJ01 > SHNJ01 > CANGQU01. Next base: position 2,122 of record CANGQU010000097.1, read on the forward strand.
CATGATCGAAATATTTTTCGGCCAGCGCGGCATTGTGCAACGATACGATAACGGTTTTGCCCGCCGCTTGCGATTGCTGCAGTCCACGCAGAATCGTATGCACGGTTTTCTCGTCCACCTCGGCAAACGGTTCGTCTAGACACAGCAACCCCGCACCCTGCACCATAATTCTGGCCAACAAAGCGCGCTTGAGCTGCCCGGCGGATAATTCGCTGATCGGGAAATTCGCCTGGGGTAGCAAATCCATTTGCTCAAGGGCGGTATGAATCTTGGAAGCCCTATCACGCCTAGGAATACGGGGCATGCCCATACTCACAATCTCGGCCGTGGTAATGGGAAATTGACGCTCGATCATACTATGTTGGGGCAAATACGCGACATTGGCGCAGAGATCCGGTGCCAGGGTGATCTCCCCCTGCATGGGGCGCAAATTCCCTGCCAGCAGACGTAACAAGGTTGTTTTGCCAGCGCCATTGGCACCTAAAACCGCTACCATCGACCCGCGCGGCAAATCGAAACTGAGGCCATGCAGAACGCAACGGCGGTCATAATGCCAATGCAGATTGGTAACGGAAATCGCCACCGGGGTTGCAGCAACCTCACGCAAGGGAATAATTTTTGTCACCCTAATGTTATAATATAACATTCTGGTGTAGGCAATGCCTATTTGCTTGTCTGGCTTAAACCAGCCATTACTTGGGCCAGACGCGTGGGCGCGATTTGCGGCCGTATAACGCCCAAGGGCCGTCCGGCGGAGTCTAGGATATAAAAAAGCGCGGTGTGATTGATCGTATAATCACCCTTTTCGGCCAAAGGCTGCTTAGCGGCAAAGACACGATAATTTTTCTGTATTTTTGCAACTGCGTCTACGGACCCCGACAGGCCAATAATGCTGGCGTCAAAATTCTTTAAGTAAGATTGAATGACCTTTGGGGTGTCGCGTTCTGGATCCACGGTAACGAATGCCACGATCCAGTTTTGGCGCTCTCCAGGCGGCAAAGCGGCCAAGGCATCGCTGAGGCGTTGCAAATCAGTGGGGCAAACATCGGGGCAATAGGTAAAACCAAAGTAAACCAATACATACCGTCCCAACCAATCAAGATTACTAACTTTCTTGCCATCACTGCCGGTCAATTCCAAATTGGGCTCGAAATCCATTGCGATAAGCTCTGACGGTGCCCGGTCCCGCTGCCCGAAGCCCCATATCGTCGCCACCCCAACGCCGCAAAATACAGCGAGGATTGCCAGAATCAGCTTGAAGCTACCTGCCCTGCGCATCGGCTATTGCTCGGTCTGATTGGTACGGAAGCTAGGCAAAGTATCAGGTTGCGCGCCGCCGCGCCCTTGGCGTCTTTGTTCCGACTGCTTGGCTTGAGACATCACATTTTGCAATGGCGTCGGCGCGTTGCCAATCGGCTGGCGCTGATTAAATTGTTGGCGCTGATAGGCGGCTTGATTCTGTCTCGCTTGGTCATTGAAATAATAATCTTGTGCCCACCATTCGGCGGGTATCGCCACCTTTGGCTGAACGACGATACGCTGTTCCGGGACAGTGTTGGTCTGTTCTGGCGTCGAAAACATGTTCATGGAAGCTGTATCACCGGGCGAAGGTGATATTGAATAGCTGGAACGAGGAGTATCATCCGCGCGGGCCAGGGTATTTTTGCTGGTAATCAAATAGGCCTTTTTCAATTCCTGATAGCGGTTTTGAATTCTTTCACTGCGTTGGAATTCGGTCAAAGCCTGCGGATCGTCGCGCATAGTCAGCTCCATGCTATTAAGCATGGTTTCAATCACAAAATCGGCGCAGCCCCTGGATTTATAGCGGGCATTGATCATGGCGCCAGCGGTATCCAGCTGAAAAATATCCTGGCCATTGGCTTTGGCTTCGGCGCGGCAGTTTTCAAACCGCTCGCGGTCGGAATCGGATTTAAATTGCAAACGGCCAACCCGGGTATTACTACCCAATTCCATATTGGCAGGGCGGGTGTCCATGCCCGTTGGGCTAAAATTGCTATTGCGGGGGTTGGTATTGGCCGGCGCATCCGGTGTGGCGCGCAACGGCGTCGGCGAGCCACCGTCCATCACCGGACGAAACGGATCGAACCCCCCGGGCGAAGCGGATTGGGCGATGGCGCCATGCGCAAGAAATAAAATCCCAAAGCAAAGCCAGAAATTCAGCCCAAGCGTGAAGCGCGCCATGTGTAACCCCATTGTTGAGCTTGAATTATAGCAGCTTTATGGCTGTGGCGAAGCGGGAACCAGCAAATTGGCGGGTAAATCTTGGGAGGATTGTTGCTGCATTTTTTGCTGTACTTGCGGCAGCAGGGTTTGGATCTGACCCTGACAGGCCTGAATTGCCGCCTGCCCCGTGGGCGAGGCCATAAATTCCTGCGCCCA
>CANGQU010000098.1 GCA_947456345.1 Alphaproteobacteria bacterium
GCCACTTGGATCGGTTGATTTTTGAACTGTTGAATTTTTAAGATCATGGAGTCTGATGTAGGTATCGCCAACCAAATCCGCGCCGCCAATGTCGAACAAGGTAGCAAAGAAAGTTTCAACCCCCTCAGCCACCTTTAAATTAGAGTTGCTGATAATATTCGCCGCCTTTTCAGAGAGTGTGCCGTTGTCCACCCCATTAGCGGCAGTCTTTAGTGATGGCAGTAAACTTGTGAATTCGACATAGTTTTCTCTCTGGGCGGCATTGGCCAACAAGATCGTGACTTGATCAAGATTTAGCTCTTGCCCGGATGATATGCGGCAGGCGGCGTGGCGGATGCGGCGTTGGTCATAAATTCTCTCCCATAGAAGCTATGATGGGAAAATAACCTTAATGGATACTATTGTCAACTTAGAATAGTAGTGATTTTTTCTAGGCTTGCGCGGGGCTATCCCGCCCGCTGCCAGGCAGCGATGGCGCGGAATTGCTGTACCAGCGGGGCGAAATCGGCCATTTGACCCGGTAGCGGCAAAACATGTTCCAGTAAACTGGGATAGGCGTTTTGCCACAAATTCGCGGCTTTGATCGCCGTATTGCCCAATAACACCACCGGCACCTTGCCCATCCGGGCGGCCAAAACCAATCCCAATAATGCCGCCAGCGGCCTGGAATTCGCCGCTTGCAACGCCAATAATGGATCGGTGGCGGAAATAATCTCGCCCCCCAAATCGTCATCCAAATAGGCGGCGATGAAATCGACCCCGGTTTCCACCGCCATCATGCCATAGGCGATGGCTTGGGCCGTTTGCGTCTCGTCCAACACACCCTGGCCAGGCATTTCATACAGGCGCAAATCGGCATCGACGGTTTGGCACAAATAGGGCAATAATTCGTTGCCCGAGGTCAGGTTGTTGACCCATGCGGCATTGGCACCGCTGGTCAAGATCGCCAAGCGCGGATGATCGATTTTAAGCGGAAAACGTTGTTGGGCGATCGCCAAGCGGCTTTGCGCATTGGCCAAATCAACCGGTAATTTGCCAGCACCCCATTGCCAGGCAGCCGTGCCCGGTTCAGGCGAAAGACCTGGCAAATGCGGTAACAAATCGCGGAATTCGTGCAGGGCGGGCGGGGTGATTTTGGCGGATGCGCTCATGGATAATCCGGGTTTGGCTTTGGGTTTTAATTGCCCTATATCTATGCTATTGATTGGCGCAATGCCAATGTAAACTGCTTGTCATTCGTTGATCGTTTTTACCCAAAGGGAATTTGTTATGAAATATATTTGCGCCTTGTTCCTGGCTTTGAGCCTGCTTACCGGCTGTAGCATCGCCGATCGCCAAACCGCTGCCGACGGCACACCCAGCCAGGCGAGCTTGGCCGCACAGGAATTGATCGACCGCGCCCGCAGCAGCGTTGAAACCCTGAGCAACGACAAGGATTTGGCGGGCGTCGCCGAGTTGCTGCCCAAGGCCAAGGGCGTGATGATATTCCCCAAATTGGTCAAAGGCGGGTTCATCATCGGCGCGCAGGGCGGCGAAGGCGTGGTTTTGATCCGCGATGCCAACGGGCAATGGAGCAATCCGGCATTTTACAACATGATTGGCGGCAGTTTCGGCCTGCAAATCGGCGTCGAATCGACCGAGGCATTGTTTTTGGTCATGACCGACAAGGGCCTAGAGAATATTTTAAAAAACCAATTCAAGCTGGGTGCGGATGTGAGCGTGGCGCTTGGCCCCGTTGGGGCGGGTTTAGGCGCATCGAAATCGGCGTTTGATTTGGCGGCGGATATGATCGTGTATGCCAAAACCAGCGGGCTTTATACCGGCGGCGCGTTTAACGGCACCGGCATCACCGTGCGCGACGATTTGAACGAGGCCTATTACCAAACCAAAACCGAACCGGCGACAATTTTGAAAACCAATGATCTCAGCAATCCGGGGGCGGATCGCCTGCGCGCGGCGTTGAACCTCAGCCGGGATGTGCCTAATCCCAAGGCCGTGCCGATTGTTCCCGTTGAATCATATTAAACAAAGTCGTGAGGCGAGAGTCGAGAGGCGTGAGGGGTTTTGGCCGGGTCGCAAAGATCGACCAACAACCATTAACCCCTTTACGCTATACCCTATACGCTATACGCTTTTTTGCCTATAATGCGCCCCGCATAAACAATACAAGGAGCCGGGTTTGTTAAAAAATCTAAAACCCATCGTGATCGGTGGCCAGGAATTTTTGCCGCTAATCGAAGGCGGCAAAGGTATTTCCGTGTCCAACGGCGAGTCATCGGGCGCTTGGTCGGCGACCGGCGGTATTGGCACGTTTTCCGGCGTGAATGCGGACACCCGCGACGCCAGCGGCAATATCATCCCGCAATTGTATTTTGGCAAAACCCGCCGCGAACGGCATCATGAGCTGATTCAGCATTCCATTTCCGGCGGGATATACCAAGCCAAAGTAGCCCGCGATCTGGCCGGGCCCAAAGCCCGTATCCATATGAATATTTTATGGGAAATGGGCGCGGCCGAAACGATTTTGCATGGCGTCCTCGAAGGGGCCAAGGGGTTGATCAACGGCATCACTTGCGGCGCTGGTATGCCGTATAAAATTTCCGAAATTTGCGCCCATTACCGGGTGCATTATTTGCCCATCGTCTCCTCCGCTCGCGCTTTTCGTGCACTGTGGAAACGCGCTTATCACAAATTTTCCGATTGGTTGGGCGCGGTCGTATACGAAGATCCATGGTTGGCGGGCGGCCATAATGGCCTATCCAATTCTGAAGACCCCTTAAAGCCCGAAGATCCGTATCCCCGCGTCGCCGAGTTGCGCGCGCAGATGAATGAATTCGGCTTGCAGCATGTGCCCATCGTTATGGCGGGCGGGGTGTGGTATTTGCGCGATTGGGCCAAATGGCTGGACAATCCGGAAATCGGGCCGATTGCGTTTCAATTCGGCACTCGCCCCTTACTCACCCAAGAAAGTCCGATTTCGATGGCGTGGAAAAAACGCCTATTGGAATTAAAAGCTGGCGATGTGTATTTAAACCGGTTTTCGCCGACCGGTTTTTATTCCTCGGCCGTGCGTAATCCGTTTTTGGCAGAATTACAGGGGCGGAGCGAGCGGCAAATCGCCTATTCCACAACGCCCATGGGCGATCATACGGCGGAATTGGCGATTGGCGCCCGCGGCCGCAAGGTTTACGTCACGCCCGAGGGAAAAACCCACGCCGAGGAATGGATCAAAGCCGGATTTGCCAACGCCATGCGCACGCCCGACAATACGTTGATTTTCGTAACCCAAGCGGCCGAGGATCAGATCGTCAAGGACCAGATCGATTGCATGGGCTGTTTATCCGCCTGCGGTTTTTCCAACTGGTCGCAGAACGAGGCCGGGACGACTGGCAAAAAAGCCGATCCGCGCAGTTTCTGCATCCAAAAAACCTTGCAGGAAATTTCGCACAGCGACCGTATCGACGATCAATTGATGTTCGCGGGGCATAATGCCTATAAATTCGCCAGCGATCCGTTTTACGCGAATGGCTTTATCCCGACCGTCAAGCAACTGGTGGAGCGGATTGCGATTGGCGACTAAATAAAGCTCCAAGTTCAAAGTACCAAGTGCCGAGAACCAGTAACTAGTAATTAAGTACTTAGAGCTTAGAACTTGGAGCTTAGAACTTAGAACTTGGAACTTAGTACTTGGAACTTAAAATGACCCATGGCCTGATGTGCTCGCAACCATTCGTCTATTCCGAATTGGTGCAGCGTTTGAAGAAATCCGGACTGCGCCCTACCCGGCAGCGCGTGATCCTGGCCAATATCTTATTCGGGCGCGGCGCGCGGCATCTAACGGCCGAGCAATTGCACCGCGAAGTGCGCGACAACGCGCTCAGGATCTCCCTGGCTACGGTTTATAATACGTTGAATCAATTTGTGGACGCCGGTTTGTTGCGCGAAATTCAAGGTCAGGGGCAGCAGACCTATTTCGACACGCGCACCGAAGACCATTTTCATTTTGTTTTGCCGCAAAATGGCGGGCTGGTCGATTTTCCGGCTCATGGCGTGGATTTTGCCAAATTGCCCGCCCTGCCCCCCGGCACCGAGATCGACCGGGTCGAAGTGACGATTCATTTAAAGCCACTCGGCAAAGCGTAACATTTTTGTTGACATTACGTTGGTTTATTGTTATATTGTTGTTATATCCCCCCTGTAATTTATGATTGCAGGGCCGCACAGCCACCTTAACGGGTGGCTGTTGCATTTTTGGAGAGCGGGATGGGTCAAGACGCCAACAGCCAGAATGCCAATAGTTATGTCTATATTGATGGATTCAATCTTTATTATGGTTGTCTAAAAGATAGCAATTACAAATGGTTGGATCCAAAAAAACTCGTAAGCTTTTACTGCAAGCAATCAAATATTCTTAAAGTTAAATTCTTTACTGCTTTGGTTAAGCCAAGAGCCAACGATCTAAACATCGACAAGCGTCAGCAAATCTATTTGCGCGCAATTAAAACTATACCC
>CANGQU010000099.1 GCA_947456345.1 Alphaproteobacteria bacterium
GCAATCTCTTATACCCCAAAGGACTTGGATGATTTGGTTGCGGCCAACACGGCCGGGGCGCTGGCCGCGATGGGCCAATTCGCCGAGGAATCGCCTGGTGTCAGCGGCGTATTGCAGCAATTGCGTGATTTAGGTGTCGCGTCGTATGTCGTTACCAGCAGCGAGATCGGGCGGGTCAGCGCGGGGTTGCGGAAAACCGGCCTAGATCGGTTTTTTCCGCTCGATGCAATTTATACCGTGCCAAATTCTTTGCTCGCCGCCGGTTTGCCCACAACACCAAAACCCGATCCAGCCATTTACAATCTGGCGATTGCGCAACGCGGGTTGGATAGATCAGCCACGGTTGCCATCGAAGACAGTGTTTCGGGCGTCAAGGCCGCGGTTGCTGCCGGTATAACGGTGATCGGGTACACCGGCGCTGATCCGCTTTCGGATTCGGAGCGCTCAGCCATGGTTCAAAAACTCGATGGGGCTGGGGCATTGCGTATTGTCCATGACATGAAGGATTTGCTCCGCACGATCAACACGCTTAGCCATGCCGAAGCCGCTGCCCATGTTAAGCGCCGCCTAGATTCGTTACGCGAGAGACGCTAGTCATTATGAAGCCACGCATTTATTTCTGTGGCGAGGTGGTCGCCGATTTGCTGGAACGCAACGGCGGTTCCAACAATTTCGATTTGCTGCTCGGCGGTTCGCAATTCCACGGCTCAATGGGTGCGGCCAAAGCGGTCAAACGCAATAACCTTGATGTCGCGATCAGCTTTGTTGGCCAAATTTCCGAGGATACGTTCGGCGATCGCTTTATCAGCGCGTTTTTGCAAAACGGCGTGGATACTGGGTCGATTAAACGCACCCCACGTAACACCACCTTGGCGATTGTGGTCATCGAACCCGGCAAAGAAAACCGTTACAGTTTCTATGGCCGTGAAACGGCCGAGGCGGCGATCCACCCCCTCGATCTGCCAAAAATTTTGCCGCAGACCGAGCGTAAAATTTGCTGCTTCGGTTCGGTTAGCACGGTGATGGAACCGGCGGGCACGACCTGGCTTGGTTTTGCGCGCGAACAGGTAAAAACCGGCCCCGTCTATTACGATTTGAATACGCGCCCGGCTTTGATCCGCGATCGTGCCGAGTATCAAAAACGTGTCGCCGAGTGGGCGGCAACCGTATCGATTGTCAAGGCCAGCGATGCCGATATCGCGTGGACGTATCCCAACTTGACCGCATACGAAGTTGCCAAGTTGTGGCTGGATTGCGGTGCCAAAATGGCGGTGATTACCCAAGGTGCGCAGGGGGCGTTGGCCTTTACCAAACAGCATAAAATCGAGATATACGAAACGCCGCTGTTGGCACCCAATACGGTCGGCGCAGGGGACAATTTTAATGCGGGCGTCGCGTTGGGGCTGATTGCGGAAAATATCTTCAGCCATGCGGATTTGGACGGCTTATCAGCCGCCCAAGTCGAAAAAATCATCCGTAGCGGCAATCAAACTGCCGCCGCGCATTTGATCGGTCTAGGCGCTAAACCATCGGTACAGAGCGCAGCATGAGCCAGGCCCTTACCACTCTCGGTGTTGATGTTGGCGGGACGAATTTCCGCGCGGCGCTGTTTGCTCCGGATGGTAAAAATCTAACTGGCATATCTGCGTACCCGGTAAAGGATTTTGCGTCTGCAGAAAGCGCGGTACAACAGTTTTTTGCCGATCATTCTGGTTATGCGCGCCCAGCGCGGATAATTTACGCTACTTGCGGTGTGGTGGATGCGGATGTGCCTGTGATCACGTCACGCAACAATCCATGGCAATTAGACCGCGCGCAATTTCAGCAAACACTGGGAATACCAACACTGTTTTTTAATGACTTTATCCCCCAAGCTTATGCCGCTTTGGGGTTAAATCCAAGTCAGAAATTTTTGCTTAAAAATGGCAGTGAACCAACCGAGCCAAAGCCGATCGTGGTCATAGGCCCCGGCACAGGGCTTGGCGTATCGGTATTGGTACCGATTATGACAGGGGCAGGTTCGGTGCGGTTTCATGCCATCGCGACCGAAGGGGGCAACAACCCCATCGGGGTAAGGGATGAACACGATTTAGCTTTGGTAACAAGCCTGATAAAAAAATGCAATATCCCGCATCCTACTTACGAAGATATTTTATCCGGCCGCGGTCTGCCAAATTTATATCGGACGATTTGCTATAAGGATGATAGAATTCCAGGCGATGTCAAAACTGCGGAGGATGTTGCCCTTCTTACCGCCTCTAACATTTTTGCCAAGAGAACGCTAGAGGCGTTTTGGATGATTTTGGCTGGATTCGCTGCCACTAAGGTATTGGACAACAACGCTGCCGCCGTTTTTGTTTCCGGCGGCGTACCGCCAAAGTTGCTAAAGTATTTTAATCCGTCCGCCTATGCCCAAAGTTTTATGCTTGGCCGTCCGGAAAGCCAAACAAGCTTGTTGGAACGATCCACCCATAATCTGATAACCGCGCCAGACCCTGCTTTTATCGGGCTTGCGCAAATGGTGCGCCAGTTATAGATTCTGGGGCATGTCTTTTCTTGTGGCCGATATTGGCGGTACGAATGCGCGGTTCGCGGTATGGGCGGCGGATCGGCCATTGGACGCCCAACACATCACACATTACCGCACGGCCGATTATCCCAATATCATAGATGCCTTGACGGCGTATCGTGCGGCACTTATGGCCAAGGGTGTGGTTTGGCCCACGCACGCCATTTTGGCCGTGGCCAGCGCCGTCAATGTCGAGAAAATCGAATTGGCCAATTCGCCCTGGAATTTCACTAAACATGATCTTGCCGCCGGCTGCGGCTTTACCTATCTGCATTTGATCAACGATTTCGAGGCGATTGCCCGCGCTATCCCAACCCTGCGGCCCGATGAATATGTCGCTATTGGCGGCGGGACGGCGGTGCCGAATACTCCCATTGGCGTGTTGGGGCCTGGCACGGGATTGGGCGTGGCATCGTTGATCCCCAATGGCGCGGGTGGTTGGATCGCCGTGCCGGGCGAGGGGGGGCATGTCACCGCAACCGCCACCACCGATTTCCATTTCCAAGTAATCCAAGGCATCAAGGCTGTGCATGGCCACCACCACGTGTCGGCCGAACGCATTGCCTCGGGCAAGGGGTTGGAAAAAACCTATCCGGTCATTTGCCAATTATTGCATCAAATCCCCATGGCCGAAACAGCAGCCGAAATATCGGCTAATGCCTTGGCGGGTAACGATCCCGCCGCCTTGCGCGCCTTGGAATTTATGGTGGATATTTTGGCGGTGAGCGCGCGTAACTTGGCCCTGACCAATGGCTGTTTTGGCGGGATATATCTGGCGGGCGGAATTTTGCCGAAAATCCAGGACTGGTTTTTACGCAGCAACTTCCGTAACGCATTTGAAGCCAAAGGTCGGCGCGAAGATTATCTGCGCGCCATTCCCACCCGGCTGATCACGACGCCAGACATTGCCTTTCGCGGTTTAGCGGCTTTGGCGGCGCAGATTGCCTAAGCCTGCATTTGCTGCTAGAGTTTCATGAAAGCAATTTAATTCCAAATTGTTTCACGTGAAACATTTTAAAATGAAATTACAAAATCCTTCTTTATTGAAAACCGGCGCTCTGATCGATGGTGTTTGGGTTGCGGGCAACAAAAAATTTGCTGTGCGCAATCCCGCGACGGGTGTCGAATTGACGCAGGTGGCCGATCTGGGCGTGGTGGAAACTAAAACCGCGATTGCTGCTGCCAAGACCGCGCAGGGCCCATGGGCCGCGATGACCGGTAAGCAGCGCGGTCAAATATTGCGCCGCTGGTTCGAATTAATGGTGCAAAACGCCGATGATTTAGCCGCTATCATGACCGCGGAGCAGGGCAAACCATTGGCCGAGGCCAAGGGCGAAATTATGTACGCCGCCAGTTTTTTGGAATGGTTCGGCGAAGAAGCCAAACGTGTGTATGGCGATATTATCCCCGAAACCAAGCCGGGCACACGAATTTTGGTGATGAAACAGCCGGTGGGGGTAGTGGGTTCGATTACGCCTTGGAATTTCCCATCCGCCATGATCACGCGCAAATGCGCGCCTGCGCTGGCGGCGGGATGTACGGTTGTTTTAAAACCGGCCAAGCAAACGCCGTTATCGGCCCTGGCCCTGGGAGAGCTAGCGATCCAAGCCGGCGTGCCCAAGGGCGTGTTGAACATTATCACCAGCAGCAATTCGTCGGCCATTGGCATGGAATTATGCACCAATCCCGATGTGCGTAAAATCGGCTTCACCGGCTCGACCGAGGTGGGCAAGATCCTGATGCAGCAGGCGGCTGTGGGCGTTAAAAAAATGTCGCTGGAATTGGGCGGCAATGCGCCGTTTATCGTCTTTGACGATGCCGATATCGATTCGGCAGTGCAGGGTGCGATCATTTCCAAATTCCGCAATGCCGGGCAAACCTGTGTCTGCGCCAATCGAATATTTGTACAGAAAAAAATTGCCACCGAATTCAATAA
>CANGQU010000100.1 GCA_947456345.1 Alphaproteobacteria bacterium
GTTTTATTCAGCCATTTTCACCACGATCATTATGATGCATCGGCCTTGACCCAATGGGGTGTGATGTTCGATCCAAACATCACCAAAACCTTTCTGGGGGCCATGAGCGCAGCGGGGCAGCGGGCATTATTGCAAATGGCGGCCAGCCATCCGGGCGGCCCGGATTTGCAAAGTCATTACCGCAATTTGCATTTTGGCGGAATCGTCCCCGGCGACAGTGTTTTAGGCGTCAGCAACAACCAAGGTCTGGGGATCGGTAGCATCAACACCATCGCCTTGCCGCATCCGGGCGGGGCGGTCGGCTATCGCTACGCGGCGGGTGAGAAGAAAACCCATCTTAGCGACCATTTGGGCGGGCCCAGCGTCGTGGTGCTGACCGATTTAGCGATGCAATATGCGGACAACACCCCCTTGATCCCCGTTGATTTGGTGCGATTTGCCCGCGATGCGTCGGTGTTGGTGGTCGATGCGCCCTATCTGGATCAGGAATTGGAATCCGGCTCGCCGAAAAAACATTTTGGCCATTGGACGATGGAACAGGCTTTGCGCTTGGCGTTACTGGCTAATGTCGATCATTTGGTCATCACGCATCACGATCCCGAGGCGCATGATGCAGAATTGCACCGCCGTCAGGCTTATATCCAAAGTGTGGAGCGCGATTTTGGTATCACCATCAGCTTTGCCAAGCCAGGCGCTATGATTGCGGCTGTGCCCACGCTCGAGCAATCGGTGACCAAACGGGCCGTGCGCGCGGTAACGGCAGATGTGCAGCGCGCGGCGCATGATATTCTGCTGGCGCAGGCGCTGGAAAAAATTCGGCCGGAATTCGAACGGGCGCAGCAATTATTGGACGGTAGTTTGGGCGGGGTGGTGCAAAAAAACCTGCCGCTGCTGGAATTGGTAGCCGGCTGGGCGGCGATGGATGGGATTAAAATTTCCTGCCATCCGTATCAGCACGAAGGCAAACGTTTCCTGGCGCCGGTATTGGGCGATTTACAGCAATACATGGCGATCCGCAATGAGGATTCCATGCTCGCACAGCGCAATCGCCTTAGCGACTCCATTGCCGCCGAGGCGATCATTCGTTTCAGGCGCGATCTGGTAATTGCCGCGTAAATTCTACTGCTTGGTTGGCGCGGCTTGGAGGCCGCCGGATTTCATTTGCTGTTGATACAGGCCCAAGAAATCAATCGGGTGCACCAATAGCGGGGCATAACCGCCTTCGCGGGTAATGTCGGCGATGATCGAGCGGGCAAAGGGAAATAACAAGCGCGGGCATTCCACCAGCAACACGGCTTGCAATTGGTTGGCGGCGATGCCCTTTAAGGTCACAAGACCGCAATAGGTCAAATCACAAGTAAAGCATTTCAAATCTTTCGCGTTCGCCTCGGCCTTGATCGCCAGCGCGACTTCGTATACTTCGTCGGAAAATTTGTTGGCCTTGACGTCGACCGCGATATTGACCTGGGGCGCTTCGGTCAAATTCATCAAGCTGCGTGGCGCATTGTCGTTGCTGAATTGCAGCGCTTTGACGTATTGGGCGTTGATGGTGATGTTTTGCTGGGCTTGATCGACCATGACGGATTCCTTTTGGGTAAAATGATAGAGGATTTGTAAATCCATTTTCGTCCCCGGGCAAGCGGTAATTGCAATACATACCCATTGGCTTTATATCGCAGCTGGACTAGGATAGGTCCATGATCGCTATTGACCTTATCGCCTTTGCGCTGATTGCGCTGTTTTTGCTGTTCCGGCTGTATCAAATTTTAGGCAGCCGCAACGGCCAGGAACGCCCGCCTGAACAAAGCGGCTGGCATCACCACATCACGCGCAGCCCCAATCCGCCGCCCCAGCGCGCCGATGCCATGGACGAGCGGGCGGAGCAGGTGATCGACATTACCCCACAGTCTTATGCCGGTAGTAACGGGCCAACCTCGGCGCCGGTCACCCCCTCGGCCTTGAGCGGGATCGCCAAAATCAAAGCGGCCGATACCACGTTTGCCGAAGGGCATTTTTTACGCGGTGCGCGCGCCGCTTTCGAATTGATCGTCAAGGCGTATTCCCAAGAAGACAAAAAAACTTTGCGCGAATTATGCGATCCCGCCGTGTATGGGGTTTATGAAAAATTCATCACCGAGCGGAGCGCGCGCGGTGAAAACATGGATACGACCTTGGTGCGGGTGCGTGATCCGGAAATCGCAGCGGCCGAATTATTGGGCAATGAAATCCGCATCGATGTCGCTTTCGCCTCCGAGCAAATTAATGTGACCCGCGATGCGGATGGCAAGGTAGTCGATGGCGACCCCGACCGGATTTTCGATGTCGCGGAAGTTTGGACGTTCCGCCGCACCATCGGCTCGGGCAGCCGCTGGTATTTGGCGGCGACGCGCACCAGTGCCTAGGTCTTGGTGCATAGCCGTTCAAGCTGGGATGACACCGAATTAAATGGCCGTAACCAGTCTGGTGACGAAAATATGTATAGTCTTTCAAATTCAGAATTTCTTATTCTTGTCATTCCCGCGCAGGCGGGAATCCATTTTTAAATTTAAATGGATCCCCGACAAATGCTCCCGCCTTCGCTGCGCTTCGGCGAGGCAAGACGCATTTTCGGGGATGACAAATTCGAGAATGACAATAAACTGTGGGCAATTCTGAATAGTTAACATGATATGTAGCACTAGTCACAAAAGGTTCCCATGTCCTTTGCCCTTTCCGCTTTCCGCTTGACGCTATTATTGTTGCTGGCTGGCTGTACCAGCACTTGGCAGCAAACATCAGAGCCGAAACCGCCTTTGCGCCAAGCTGGCCTGGTTGCGCCCCAAACCTTGCCCGGCTGGGCGGGGGAGGATTTTATGGCTATGCGCCAGGCGTTGTTGCATTCCTGCCCGCGCCTTAGCCGCCGGGCTTTGGGTAAAACCACGCTGGAACAAAAATACCCCGAACGCCTCGATGTGGCGCGGTGGCGGGATATTTGCCGTGATCTCAAAGACGCGGCCACGCCGCAAGCGGCGCGGCATTTTTTCGAAAATAATTTTCAAGCCCTAGCGCTTGGCGAACAAGGGCGCGAGATCGGTCTTGTCACCGGCTATTACGAGGCGGAGTTGCGCGCCAGCAAAACCAAGACCGCAAAATATCGCTATCCGATTTATGTCCTGCCGGATGAGCGGGATTTGGATTTAACCCGCGCCCAAATCGATAATGGCGCTTTGGCCGGGCGCGGCTTGGAATTGTTGTGGGCGGATGATCCGGTTAGTGTTTTTACCCTGCATATCCAAGGTTCTGGCCGCGCCGTGCTGCCGGATGGGACGGCGATGCATATCGGTTTTGCCGGAAAAAACCGTCACGCTTATTATTCCATAGGTAAAACCTTTGGTGCGGAAAAATTGCTGCCATCCGATCAAATCAATATGGATGCGATCGAGGATTGGTTGCGGCAAAACCCGCAAGCGGCAGCGCGGGTGATGCAAACCAACCCATCCTATATTTTCTTTCGCCCCGTACCGCGCGACCCGGATGGCATCGATGGCCCCATTGGCGCTTATGGCATTGCGCTGATCGCCGGGCGCAGTATCGCGGTTGACCGCAGCCTCTACCCCTTGGGCGTGCCGTTTTGGTTGGACATACCGGCCCAGAGCGATATTCCGGCCAAACAACAATTCGCCGTCGCGCATGATACCGGCAGCGCCATTTTGGGCGCGGTGCGCGCCGATTATTTCTTTGGCGCCGGGCCGGTGGCCAAACGCTTGGCCGGGGCGATGATCGGGCGCGGGCGCATGCATATTTTACTGCCCACCGCACCGCTGCAGCTTAGTGGGCGCTAGGCCGCATTTGGCTTGGACATGAAAAAACTTCCTCCCGATATGGATTTGTTCCGTCAAGCGTTGGACGGCGAGATCAAAAAGCTGGCACCGAAACCGGTGGCCGAATCCGCCCCCGCGTCCGAGCAGGACGAAGATTTTGCGGCGCTGTTGGAGCAAACGCCGCCCTTGCCAGTAACTGTTGCCACCGCTGCTATGGCGCGGGCGGCGCATTTGCCCGAACTGCGTTTAAACAACGGTGCTGGGATCGACCGGGCCAATTTTGAACGGTTGCGCGCGGGGGAGTGGCCCATTGATGCGCGCCTTGATCTGCATGGGTTGACGCAACAACAGGCATTGGTCAGCTTGCAGGGATTTATTGCCGCGCAAAGCCAGGCGCGGGCGCGTTGCTTGCTGGTGATTACCGGCAAGGGTGGCAAAAGCGCCCCGGACGATATATTCGCCACGACCGGCGTGTTGCGCAAAAATTTTTTGCCGTGGCTGAATCTGCCCGCACTAAGGCCAAAAATTCTGGCGGTATGCACAGCGCAGCCCCGGCACGGGGGGGCGGGCGCGTTTTATGTGTTGCTGAAAAAAACCGGCGCGGCCTAGGGCATAGGCGGTGGGCCGCGATTTTCCTATCGCCCAGCCGTGGGCGGCGGTAGATTATGGGCATGACCCCTTTTGGCGTTAAAATTA
>CANGQU010000101.1 GCA_947456345.1 Alphaproteobacteria bacterium
CAAGTACTAAGTACCAAGTACAAAGTAAAAAATACTTTGAACTTCGAACTTCGAACTTGGTGCTTAAAAACTGTCCGAGACTGCAGGTGTTTGTCATCCTGAGCCATAGGCGAAGGATCTCGAACCTAAAAGGGGGTAACCCCGCCCGCAATAGACAGGAAGCAGAATTCGATTGGGGCATGGCCCCGTCCTTTTCTTTCTCCTGGGACAGATAATACCCACCGCGCATGGTGCGCGGCGGGATTACAACCAACGGAGGAAGTGCATGAATCGTACGGAAAAAGCACAATTGGTGGAATCCGTCCGCGCCGATACCGACGCTGCTGGCCTGATTGTGGTCATGACAATGTCGGGATTGAACGCTGGCGCCACTGCCTCGTTGCGCCGCAAGGCGAATGCCGAGAAAACCACTATCCAGGTGGTCAAAAACCGCCTGGGTAAATTGGCGTTCAAAGGCACCCGCCTCGAAGGCTTGGCTAATTTGCTCAAGGGACCGACCGCATTGGCGTATTCCGCCGATCCGATCGCCGCTGCCAAAGTTGTCGCCGGTTTCGGCAACGACAATGACAAGGTAAAAATCCTGGGCGGATTGATGGGGGACAAGTCCCTCACGGCCGATAACGTGATCGCGTTGTCGAAACTGCCGGGCTTGAACGAATTGCGCGCCAAACTATTGGGCTTGTTGCAAGCGCCCGCGACCAAGGTCGCCGGTGTGGTGCAAGCGCCTGCTGGTCAATTGGCACGCGTCATCGGCGCGTATGCGAACAAACCTACTGCTTAATATAACGGAGAAAGACAATGACTGATTTGAACAAACTGGTTGATGATTTATCCAAACTGACCGTTCTGGAAGCCGCCGATTTGGCCAAGCTTTTGGAAGAAAAATGGGGCGTTTCGGCCGCTGCTCCCGTAGCGGTTGCCGCTGCTGGCGGTGGCGCTGCTGCTGCTCCGGCTGCTGAGAAAACTGAGTTCACCATTTTCTTGGCCGCCGCTGGCGACAAGAAAATCGAAGTGATCAAAGAAGTGCGCGCGATCACAGGCCTGGGCTTGAAAGAAGCCAAGGACCTGGTCGAAGGCGCACCGAAAGTGGTCAAAGAAGGCTTGAACAAAGAAGAAGCCGAAAAAGGCAAAAAAGCTTTGGAAGCCGCCGGCGCCAAAGTGGAATTAAAATAGAATCGCTTGCGATTTTATTTCATCCCGCGGGCGCAGGAAGTGCCCAAGGGATCTCCCGGCAACGGGAGCATCTCGATACAGCAAAACCAGGGGCCAAAACCCCTGGTTTTTTTGTGCCGTGTTTTACCCGCCCCTTGCGGGCGGGTCAAAATTGGCCAGTGTAAGGGTTAATTCGGTGGCTTGACACCAAAAAGAGGCCAATTTTGGGGCGGGGATTCTTTGTAGTGCCCCTCCCCAAACGCGCTGACACGCGTTTGACCCTCCCACAAGGGGAGGGTAAGATATTTTTTGCTGACCGTGACGAAGCTATCGAGGATTCAACCATGGCCAAATTGCGCAACGTTCATCCAGGTGATGTTTTAAAACTGGAATTCTTACAGCCTTTGGGCATCACGGCTTACCGGCTGGCCAAAGATATCGGCGTGGCGCAAACCCGCATCGCCGAGATCTTAAAACGGCGTCGCGCCATAACGGCGGAGACTGCCCTGCGGTTGGCGCGTTATTTCAATACCACCCCGCAATTCTGGTTGGGCTTGCAGGCCGATTATGATCTCGAAGCAGTTGACGGCGCGATTATTCGTGCGGTTAAGAAAATCCCAACCGCCGCGCTTGCCCAAGCCGGGCTATAGGCCGCGTTTGCAAAACCAGGGGCCAAAACCCCTGGTTTTTTTGCGGCTTGACAATGAATTTCCCTAAGGCTAACTTTCGGCAGCAAAAAAACCAATGCGGGGTACGCCATGTTGCCGAACACTCATCTCAATTCTGAACTTCGAAACCAATATCAAGCCGATGCGCCCGGTTTTTTGAAAAATCGGCTGGACGCGATGCTTGCTATCCTGGCCGTTTCGCCAGACTGGCAAAGGATTTTATGCGCCAAGCCACATTACATTGATTTGGATCAAATTTTACTTGGGGTTCATGAGACGCCAGGTTCAAACGGGTTCAATGATCGCTTTTCGGTCAAGGGATTAAATAAATATAGTTTAGATAATCACGAAGAATCGGCGGTTTGGCAACATGCCTGCCACCGCGCCGCCGAAAACCCGGATACGATTATTCCGCTGCTGGTTTTGCTGTTGGCGGAACCGAATCAAATTACCGATCAAACGATCATGAATTCCGTGGCCACCGTGGCGGCCATAGCCAATGCGCCTGCGCGTGATGAAAACGATCCCTATTTGCACAACACTTATGCCTTGCGGATGTTTGGGTTATTGGAAGCATATTTAGAACTACCGCCAGCGGAACAAAAACTAACAGCCGAACAACGCGCCGCTTGGCGCGAGAAACTACAAGCCATCGCGGCATCGCCAGCGGGTAATTTAACGCAGGGCACCTTTCAGCCGGTATTGGCAAATCAATTGACCCTGCCGATGATTCAGTTGTCGCCAAAAATGGACGACCATGCCCTGATTGCCGCAAAGGCAAATCAAGACGGCGAATTTAACAGACATCTGGTAGGTCCGATTGCATCCTGGGTGGCCGCCGATTTTGAATTTTCCGACTCGCAAGAAAAAGGCGAAATTTGTTTAAATCTGTTTAAGCTGATCATGCCCAACGCTGTTTATGATTTCAGTAACAATGCCAATGCAAAATCTTCGGGACGATTGTTTGATACTTATAACGCGCTGATGGAATATGGCGGCTTGTCGGTAAAAACTTGGCATTGCAATCCACAATTGACTTTGGCCGATAACATGCGGTTTGTAGAAAAACACGCGACAAGCTTGGCGGAAATGCCGAATTTGTTACAGCCGATGTTTGAATCATTGGTAAGATTCACACTCAAGACTCAGGCGATTAGGCTGGAAATTCGCACCGCGGTGGAGGTGTTGATCGCGACCAATCCCGCAGCCGGAGGGATTTGGACTGAAACACTGAACACGCAATTGAAAAAAATTGCAAACGATCAAACAACAGGCGAAGAACAATTGCGCGGCAAAGCCGCCACTGCGGTAGCAGCACAAACAGCAAGTTCGTTACAAACTTTAGGTGAAGAAGCCGCTGCACGGGCCGCATTGATTAACGCGCTCGCGCGCGTTAATGCCTAGCCTGGGACGGCGATAAATCAAAACCAGGGGCCCAAACCCCTGGTTTTTTGTTTTTTCGTGTGGATTTGCGCTGGCGCAGGAAATCGGCTAAAGCTTTTATTCTATTCGTCTGTAACCTCTGACCAAAGTGCTGCGTATCCATGACCAAGCAGACAAAAAATCCGCTGGAACAACAATTATGGGATTTGGTAATGGCCACGCGCGCGGGCGATCAAAACGCTTATCGGCAATTATTGACGCAGCTGACGCCGTTTTTGCGCCAGGCGGCTGCCGGGCAATTGCGCAGCTTTTCCCGCACCCATTTGGCCGAAGACGTGGTGCAGGAAACATTACTGACCATTCATTTAAAACTGCATACCTATCTGGCCGAATTGCCGTTTTTGGCCTGGGTGCGGGTGATTTTGAAACACAAAACCATCGATTTTCTGCGCCGCGCGCGGCTTGAAAATGTATCATTGGATGATGAGAATTTTCCCGAAATCGCCGCGCCGGGCGAGAGTAGTGATACCACCGCCAGCCGCGATCTGATGAAATTATTGGCGCAATTAAAACCGCCCAGTGGCGAGATTATTCACGCGCTTAAAATCCAGGGTGCTTCGGTCAAGGACGTCGCCAAAAAATTCAACCTGAGCGAGAGCAACATCAAGGTTCTGGTCCATCGCGGTTTGCAAAAACTGGCACTCTTGGCCAAGGACGAGGCGGCGTAACATGACCATGGCCACTAACGATTTAATCACTCTTTTGGCGCAAAGTCCCAAGCCCGCGCCGCGTTTCACCGTCGATCGGATTTTGTTGATTTGGCTTATCGCGACCGCGCTCGCTACGGCGGCGATATTGGGCTGGCGTTATGAGATCATGCATTTGATGCTCAATGCTGGCATCGCCTATAAAACCAGTTTACTGTTGGGGTTTTGTATTTGGGCGGGACAAAGCTTGCGCGCCGCCGCCCTGCCGCTGGCCAGCCCGTTATCGGCCTTGCCCTGGTTATCGCTGGCGGGGGTGAAAATTGTCTCCTTGGGCTATGAATTTTCGATGGTTGGCGTTGATGAAATCTTCGGCGTATTCCAAACCAAATTTTTTTATGTTTGTATTTTGATGGTGTCGATTTATGGCCTTGTCGGCATGGCGATTTTGGCGCGGGTTTTGCGCCAATATGCCCCCGCCAATGCCAAGGTCGCGGGCGGCTATGTCGCCCTAGCGGCGGCCAGCGCGGGTGCAGTC
>CANGQU010000102.1 GCA_947456345.1 Alphaproteobacteria bacterium
CGCACCCCGATCCGGAATTGAAACGGCGTAGCGGTTTCTTGCCACCGCAAATACGCAATTCCAGCGAGCTGGGTTTTGTCTACCGCCAGCCTTATTATTACTCCATCGATGCATCGCGCGACTGGACGGTCGAGCCGATTGTAATGACCAAAGACGGTTTTATTTTAAACAACCGCTATCGGCAACGGTTGAACAGCGGCTTGCTGGATTTTAGATTCTCCGGCGGCGAAGTGGAAAAACGCAGCCGCGACAATAGCGACCGCAATACCCAGCGGGGTCACATCAACGCCGCCTGGAACCAGGATTGGAACGAGGAATGGCGCAGCACGGTTGTGCTGAATCGTGTTTCCGATAAAACTTATTTGCGCCGCTATAGCTTTGGCGGGCAAGACGTCTTGATCAGCCGTGCGCAGGCCGAAGGGTTTTATGGCCGCTCCTACGCCAACGTCCGCGCGCTGTCGTTCCAAGGTTTGCGCGATTTCGACAATTCGCGCACCACGCCAATTGTCGTCCCGCAGCTGAGTTACAATTACGTCGCCGACGACGCTGTCGCTGGCGGCCGGTGGCAGGTGGATACGGGTTTATTGAACATTATACGCCGCGACGGCACCGATAGCAGCCGTGCGGTCGCCGATTGGCAGTGGCAGCGCCCATGGCAAAGCGATAATGGCCAGTTGCTGGATTTAACCGTGCGCGCCGTTGCTGTGGGATATCGCATCAATGATTACGACAATCCTGGCACCACACTTGCGGAATCGCAAGACGGCTGGCGCGGCCGCGCCGTGCCGCAAGCGGCATTAAGCTGGCGTTTGCCATTGACCGGTAAAGTCGATTTGAACGAACAAAAATTAACCAGCTATGTCGAACCGATTGTAACCGTAGTGAGCGCACCCAATGTCGGCCGCAATAGCCGCATCCCGAACGAGGATAGCCAGACGTTTGAATTCGACGAGAGCAATTTGTTCTCGCTCAAGCGCTTCCCCGGCTATGACCGTATCGCCGGCGGCCAGCGTGTAGATTATGGCCTGCAAATGGGCTTGTTCGACGAACAAAGCCGTGGCGGCAAGATTTTTATAGGCCAAAGCTATCGTTGGCGCGAAGATAACACCTATGCCAAAGGCAGCGGCCTTGATCGCGATTTGTCGGATGTCGTCGGCAAGGTCGAGCTGAACCCGAGCGAGAAATTAGACCTGATTTATCGGTTTCGGGTCGATAGCAACAATGCCGCCTTGCGCCGCAGCGAGTTTTCGGCCGTGACACATACCGGCCCTGTCAAGCTGGGGTTGGATTACATTTTCCTCGACCGCCTGGCAGGCGGCGGGGAGTTCAGCGACCGCGAAGAAATTGGCGCACGCGCATCTTGGCAAATGACCAATTTTTGGAACCTGTCGGGCCGAGTGGTGCGCGATGTCAATGCCAATAGCGGCACGCGCGAATGGGGCGTGGGTCTGACTTATGCCGATGAATGTATCTCATCGGGCCTGTCGCTCGAACGCGACTTTATCAGCGATGGCGAAAACAAGCCGGGCACCGCCTTGATCTTTCGCGTCGATTTAAAAAATCTGGGCGGAGAGATGCAAAAAGATTATTTCACCCCGCGCAGACCCGAATCATACACCGGCACATTGCTGCCGCAATACACCCCCTAAAGAGGAGCGAATATGAAAAACTTTCTGCGCGCGGCGATGTTGTTTTGCCTATGCCTAATGGCCTGGCCAGCGGGCGCGGTTGAAACGAGCTTGGCAGCGACCGTCAATGACGAGGTTATTTCAAAATTCGACGTCGGAGAGCGTCTATCGCTCGTAGCATTATCGACCAACATCGAATTGAACGACGAAAACCGGCAAAAGATCTATCCGCAAATCTTGCGCAATTTGATCGATGAGCGCCTGCAGCTTCAGGAAGCGCGGCGCATGAACATTATGGTCAGCGAAGCGGATTTGAATTCTGCCATCGCGCGGCTGGCGCAACAGAACAACATGCCTCCCGAGAGATTCGAGGCGCATATCGAAAGCAAAGGTGGCAGCTATGATTCCCTGCTCGATCAGATTCGCGCCACAATCAGTTGGACCAAAGTGGTACGCCAGCGTTTCGGGAGCAGCGTAGTCATCAGCCAAGACGACATCAACGCGCAAATCGACAAACTGAAAGCCAGTATGCGCGAGCAGCAATACCTGGTTGCGGAAATCGCCCTGGCCGTTGAATCGCCCAAGGACGAGCCGCAAGTCAAGGAACTGGCCGACCGGTTGGTGAGTGAGATTTTGGGCGGCACCCCCTTCCCTCCCCTGGCGCGTCAGTTTTCCCAAAGCCCTTCTGCCCCCGATGGCGGCGATCTGGGCTGGATCAAGCGGGGGCAGTTGCCCGATGTGCTGGACAAGCGGCTGGCGACGATGCAGCCCAATCAGATCAGCAAACCCCTGCGTACCGCCGATGGCTTTACCATCCTGTTTCTGCGCGAGACGCGTATCCCGACCGACACCGATATGCCACCCATCGACCGGGCGCGCGTAACGGAAATGTTGCGTCAGAAAAAGCTGGAAACGTCGGCGCGCAAATACATCCGGGATCTCCGCAGCCAAGCCCTAATCGAGATCCGCAGCTAACATGCAAGACTTAATGCCCATTTTTGTCAGCATGGGCGATCCCGGCGGGATCGGGGCGGAAATCACGCTCAAAGCCTGGCAGCAAAGGCACAGTCATTATCTGCCGCCATTTTTGTTGCATCACGACCTGGATTATTTGACTGCGCTGATTAAAAACTTCGGCTGGAACATTCCGCTTGCCCCCATCTCCCATCCATCACAGGCCCCTACTCATTTCGCCTCCGCCCTGCCTGTTCTGCCCATTGGCACTCAGTTAAAACTGGCGCTGGGCCGCGCACAGCGGGATTTAGCGGGGATAATCGCCACCTCCATTAAAACCGGGGTGGATTTTTGCCAATCGCAACAAGTGGCCGCGCTTGTGACCAACCCCATCCATAAATTCTCGATGTTGCAAGGGGGCTTTGCCCATGCCGGGCATACGGAATATCTGGGCGCTTTGTGCAGGCAAAAACCAATCATGCTGCTGGCCAATGACCATATTCGCGTAGTACCATTTACGGGCCACCTAGCCTTGGCGGATGTGAGTACGCGCATTACTATCCCCGCATTACAGGAATTTCTGCGCCGCCTGCATAGCGTAATACAACGGCAATTATCGATCCTACAGCCCCGCATCGCGCTGTGCGGACTTAACCCCCATGCAGGCGAAGACGGCGCGCTGGGCACAGAAGAGCAAAGCATCATCATTCCCGCACTTGCGGCGTTGCATGCTGAGGGCATTGCTATCCAAGGCCCGTTATCCGCAGATACGGCATTTTACCCAGAAGCGCGTAAAAACTATGATGTGATCGTCGGCATGTACCATGACCAAGTGCTAATCCCCGTAAAAACCATCGATTTTTGGCGCAGCGTCAATATCACCCTTGGCCTCGGCATTGTGCGCACATCGCCCGATCATGGCACGGCGTTTGATATCGCCGCCCGGGGCATCGCCCGCCCCGATAGCATGATCGCCGCGATCCAAGCGGCCGCAAAGTTACAGGCATAGCAATGGGTAAGGGGATCGACACGCTGCCGCCGTTGCGTGATGTAATCGCGGCCCACGGTCTGCGCGCGGAGAAATCACTGGGCCAGAATTTTTTACTCGATCTAAATCTGACGCGAAAAATTGCCCGCTTTGCCACCCCACTGGATAACGGCACGGTGATCGAAATCGGGCCCGGTCCCGGCGGCCTAACCCGCGCCTTGGCACTCGAGGGGGCGAAGCACATCATCGCCATTGAAAAAGATTTCAGGACCCTTCCGGCATTGATGGAAATCCAAGCCGCTTTTGCTGGCAAATTGGAAGTATTGCAACAAGACGCGCTCAAAATCGCGGTGACGGAGCTGGGCCAAGCACCGCGCCGCATCGTCGCCAATTTACCCTATAACATTGCCACGCCGTTATTGATCGAATGGTTACGGGCGATCGCCGACCAGCCCGATTCCATCGCCCAAATGGTGTTGATGTTCCAAAAAGAAGTCGGGGAGCGGATATTGGCCAAGCCCAATACCAAAGCCTATGGCCGCCTGGCGGTATTGTGCCAATGGTTATGCGAGTGCGAGGGGGTGATGACCCTGCCGCCCAGCGCCTTTACCCCAGCGCCCAAGGTGGAATCGATGGTAGTCCGCTTTACGCCGCGGGCGCAAAAATTATTTCCAGCCGAATTTTCACAAGTCGAACAATTGACCCAAGCGGCATTCGGCCAGCGGCGTAAAATGCTGCGCGCGGCATTAAAAACGCGCTTTGGCGACGAGGCCGAAGCGCGTTTAATTGCAGCC
>CANGQU010000103.1 GCA_947456345.1 Alphaproteobacteria bacterium
GGCATAAGCTGGAGTTTATTGGATTATTGGTAATCGGTAAATGGCCGATCGGTGGTTTGACCGCGCCGCCTATTTGGCATCCTATTTGTGGTAATTGGTCGGAATGACAGGATTCGAACCTGCGACCCCTGCGTCCCGAACGCAGTGCTCTACCGGGCTGAGCTACATTCCGTTACTATACATTACCATCGTTTCTTGGGCGTTTAAGTTGCGGCACCATACAAAAAACTGGCTCGGGAATAAAGGAGAATCTGCAACCTGCCGCTGCCCCCTAGAAAAACCTCATTCCCCGCTTAGGTAATGGGTATGGGCAAATATAGTAAATTCGCGCGGCAAATCGGCCTTTTGGCCTTATTAACCTATATTGGGGTGCTGGCCGCGATGTATTTTTTCCAGCACGCCTTGATTTTCCGCGATGGTTTTGGCCGTCCGGATTTGGCCAAGACTGGCCTTGGCATGCAGCAAATCTCCATCCCCGCCGTGGCCGATGACGCTTGCTGGCAGGAAAATACGTCCGGGTGCGGTGCTACGACTATCGATCTTTTGGCCTGGTACGCGCCCCCGCCACAGCCGAACGCGCCGGTGATTTTATATCTGCATGGCAATGGCGGACATATTGGACTGCGCCGGGGCATTGCCCGGCAATTTTTGGATGCCGGTTTGGGCTTGTTGATGCTGGAATATCGCGGCTATGGCGGCAATGCCGGATTGGCTAGCCCGGACGGGTTGACCTTGGATGCCGAGGCCGCTTGGAATTTTCTGCGCGCGCAACATATCGGTGCGGATGAAATTTTTATCTATGGCGAATCCATCGGCGGCGCCGTTGCAATCCAAATGCTGCACGACCGTCCAGCAATTCAGCCCGCCGCGCTGATTTTATACGCACCGTTTACAACCTTGCAGGACGTGGTGGCTTACTTGTATCCCTGGCTGCCAGTAAAATGGCTGCTACGGTATGAGTTCGACAGCATCGGCAAAATCGCTGCGCTGCGCACGCCATTATTGGTCATGCATGGCGGGGTAGATAAATTCGTCCCCCCGCGCATGGGCGAGGCGATTTTTAACGCGGCAAGATCACCCAAAGAATTATGGATCGCGCCCGGGGCCAATCATTACACGTTATGGGAAATGGGCGCGGTGCAGCGGGCGGTGGAATTTATCCGTTCAACGCCGCGCGGCGAAATCGGCCGCCGCCCATAAACAATGGCGCCATTCGGAATCGGGAAAAATCGCCAACGCATTTTGTGCTGCTTGGGCGTGATTTTGCGCGTGTTCCATGGCCTGTGCCAGGGCGTTATGCTTGTCCAATATTTTACACGCGGTCGCAAAATCGTCGTCGGCAAATTGCTCATTGCCCAACGTGCGCTGCCAAAAATCATGTTCTGTTACATCGCCCGCCGCATGCGCCAAAATGACCGGCAAGGTGACTTTGCCATCGCGAAAATCATCGCCTGGCTCTTTGCCCGGCACGCCCGTGTAATCCAACACGTCATCGGATAATTGAAACGCCAAGCCCAATTCCATACCATATTGGCGCAGTGCTATGATTTCCGTGGCCGGGCGGTAGGCGATAATACCGCCCACTTCGCAGGCGGCGGCGAACAAGGCCGCAGTTTTTGCGCCAATCACGGAATAATAATCATCGGCGGTGGTCAACAAATTATTAGCGGTTTGCAATTGCTGCACCTCGCCCTGCGCAATCGTCGCCGCGGCGTTTGCCAACACGCGCAACACCGGCAATGAATCCGCATCGACCATCAATTCAAACGCGCGGGCGAATAAAAAATCGCCGACCAGTACACTGGATTTATTGCCCCAAATGGCATTGGCGGTATCCTGGCCCCGGCGCAGATTGCTGTGATCAACCACATCGTCGTGCAACAAGGTGGCGGTATGGATAAATTCCACAGCGGCGGCCAGCACGTGATGCGCCGCGCCGCGATAGCCACACAATTGAGCACAAGCCAACGTCAACAATGGCCGCAGCCGTTTGCCGCCGGCCGCAATTAAATGCGCCGCCAATTGGGGGATCAGCGCCACCGGGTTCTGCATTTTTTGCAAAATCAGCGCATTGACCGCCTGCATGTCATCGGCCAATAACGCGTGCAAGCGGGGCACGGCATCCACGGGCGCGATCGGTTGGTGTTGGCGCAAAGCATTTGCCATGGGCTTTACATAGCATAGTTTTATTGTTGGCCCAGCAATTTTCTGTGGTATTTTGCGGCATGGCAGCAAATCCATTTTTATTGGCGGTAAAAAACCTGCTGGTCGACGAGGTTCTGGGCAGGCAGGTAAAAATCGCCCAACCCAAAGCCGGGTATCGCGCCGGCACGGATGCGGTGCTGTTAGCGGCTGCTTGCCCCATGATGCCGGGGATGCGATTATTGGATGTCGGCTGCGGCGTGGGCACGGTTGGATTTTGCGTATTGGCGCGCGCGCGGGCGATGCAGATGCCCATCACGAAATTAACTGGTATTGATTGTCAAAAAATTCTGATCGCGATGGCGCAGGAAAACATCGCGCATAATAACGCCGCCGAGATGGCGGAATTTATGTGCGCCGATGTAAAAGATTATCCTGATAATCTGTCCTATGATGTGGTGGTCACGAACCCGCCCTATTTGGCGGCGGGTCGGGCTGATCCATCGCCCGATCCGATCAAGGCCATTGCCAATATTGAATCGACGGTCGATTTGCGCGCTTGGTTGGAATTTTGCCGCCTGCGCGTAAAACCGGAAGGGCATTTGGTGTTAATTCACCGTGCCGACCGGCTGAGCGAGATTTTGGCGATCACCCAACCTTGGGGCTGGCAGATGGCGGTGTTGCCATTGCTGCCGAAAACGGGCCAAGCGGCCAAGCGAATAATTATTCGCACCCAAAATCGTCCGGGCGATTTCATTTTGTGCCCGCCATTGGTGCTGCATCAAGACGATGGTCACTATACCCAAGCCACTGAGCGGTTATTGCGCACCCCGGCCGCGCTTGATTTTACAGGGGCGGTTGTATAGGGTTGGCGCATGGGCAATTTATTCAAATACATTCTGGCAGGGTTTATCGGCTGGGTCGTATGGCGTTGGGTCAAGCGCAGCCAGCGCGTGGCCAAGGCTAATACTGCCCAAGCGAAACAGCAGATTAGCGGCAATCTGGCCTATTGCGGCGTGTGTAATTCCTATGTAAGTTCGGACACGACCTGCGGGCGCGGGGATTGCCCTACTAAATCGTCATCCTGAGCGAGTAAGACGAGCGAAGGATCTGAACGCCCGAGATCCTTCACTGCGTTCAGGATGACAATATTATCGAGAGACCATGACCAAAATTTCTTGTTTCCAAGACGTGATTTTAACCCTGCAACAATATTGGGCCGCGCAAGGCTGCGTAATTCTGCAACCCTATGACATGGAAATGGGGGCGGGTACTTTTCATCCCGCCACATCCTTGCGCGCCCTTGGGCCGAAACCGTGGTTCGCGGCCTATGTGCAACCATCGCGCCGCCCCGCCGATGGGCGGTATGGCGAAAACCCCAATCGCTTGCAGCATTATTATCAATACCAAGTGATTTTAAAACCCAGCCCCGAAAACGTGCTGGATTTATATTTCGGTTCGTTATCCGCCTTGGGCTTTGATTTGAAAAACAACGATATCCGCCTGGTCGAGGATGATTGGGAAAGTCCGACCCTGGGCGCGTCGGGCCTGGGTTGGGAAGTATGGTGCAACGGGATGGAAGTGACCCAATTCACCTATTTCCAACAAGTGGGCGGAATCGAATGCAATCCGGTTTGCGCCGAATTGACTTATGGGTTGGAACGCTTGGCGATGTATGTGTTGGGCTTTGAAAATGTTTATGCCATGCCGTTCAACGATCCCAGATCGCCGGTGCCCTTGACCTATGGTGATGTGTTTTTACAAAACGAACGCGAATTTTCCGCACACAACTTTGTGCAGGCGGACACGGCGATGTTGTTTCAGCATTTCGCCGATGCCGAACGCGAATGCCGCGCATTATTAACGGCGGGTTTGGTGCTGCCCGCGTACGATCAATGTATCAAGGCATCGCACCGATTCAATTTGCTGGATGCGCGCGGGGTGATTTCGGTCGCCGAACGCGCATCATATATCGCCCGCGTCCGCGAATTGGCCAAAGCCTGTTGCGCCGCGTGGGTGGCGGGGCAGGGTGATGCTGCACAGCCTAGCCAGAAAAAGGTGGCGTAGGGTTATCTGTACAGTTAGCGCCCCTTAACCAATCTTTCCCAACTACTGAGGAGTGATGCCCTCTCCTCAGTGCTCATTTCAGTAACTTTTAATTTCAACTCATCTACATTTTTATCTTTTGGTAGCGCAGGCGGCGAGTA
>CANGQU010000104.1 GCA_947456345.1 Alphaproteobacteria bacterium
ATTTATGGCCCCTTTATGCGGTGGTGTTTTTTTAACCACAATCGGTCAATGGGCATTTTTTCGCCCATTCGGACCACGACCCATCGTAAACCGCTACCTGTTCATTGCCCAGGCTGGCCAAGGCCAAGGCCCCAATACAGGCGGTTATGCCGGAGCCGCAGGTGGTAACGATTTTAGCCATCGGATCTATGTTCAGCGTGGATAATTGGGCCGTCAGTTCATCGGCGGGACGCAAAGTGTTTTGTGCGGTTAATAATCCGGCATAGGGCCAATTCAATGAATGCGGTATATGGCCGGAGCGAAGATCCGCCCGGGGCTCTGCCGCTTGGCCGGTAAATCTCGCCGCGCTGCGGCAATCCAGAATCGGCGTGGTTTGCTGCTCGCTAATGTTTTGCATAGCAGCAAAGTCGCGCAATAAATCCGGCCTGGGGTTGGCTGTGAAATTCCCCTTGGCCTTAGCTGCTGCCTGACCACTTTCTAGCTTGGCGTCCACCGCCTGCCAAGCGGGGAGGCCACCGTTTAATACCTGCACCGCGTCATGTCCGAAATACCGGAACATCCACCATGCGCGCGGGGCTGAAAAAATTCCCTGCTGATCGTAAACCACAATCCGGCTGTCGTTTTGGATGCCAAGAGTGCTGGCATATTCGCCAAATGCCGCAGCCGAGGGCAGCATGTTGGGGTATTCGCTTTTGGTATCTCTGGCTAAATTGAGATCAAAGAAAACGGCGCCGGGGATGTGAGATTCGGCAAACATCGCCTGTGGGGTGTGGTCGCCACCTTGATCCAAGGTTGCGTCCAAAATACGCAGTTTGGGATCGTTCAAGATTGCGATCAACTCATCGACTGTGCATAGGGGATGCAGCCGCATGTTAAAATCCCCAAGCCTGACGTAATGCGGCGCGATGCCGTAACAGCCAATATAGGCCCAATAGGGCGGTGGCATTGGCAATCTTGCCGCTATCGATCAGATCACCCATCTCATCTGCCGCCATCGGCACAAGCCGGATATTCTCGGCTTCGTCTTCTTTGCCGTGGATCAGGCCGTGGCCGGTTTGCAGCGGCGATAAATCGCACCGACCTAAAAACAAATGGATTGTCTCGGCCAGCGCGCCAGGGCTTGGCAAAAATGTGTGCATTAAGCGTAGGTCCAAAACATCCAATCCGGTTTCCTCCAACATCTCGCGCCGGGCGACGGTTTCGGGCGCTTCGCCCGCATCGCTCATACCCGCCGGGAATTCCAACAGCCAGGGCTCGATGCCCCGACACCAGGCGGGGAGGCGGAATTGCTCGATCAAGAGGATTTGATCCAGCTTGGGATCGTATGGGACCACCACCACCGCCTCGCCGCGCGCTAGCACTTGGCGGGTGATAGGTTCGCTCCAGCTATGGTCGAAGCGCTGGAACTGCAAGGTAAATTCTTGGACGCGCAGATAGCCTTGATATACAATGCGATCGGCAATAAATTTTAACTTTGAATGCGGCGGCAAGGGCATGTCCGCATCGTAAAACCGCTTAACCGTAAAAGCCAGGATATAATGAATACGCTTTATCTATTGCGCCACGCCAAGACTGAGGACGGCAAAGACAAATCGGATCGCGAACGCGCCCTAACCCCGCGTGGGGTTCGCGCCGCGCAGTTGATGGGCTTATACGCCCGCCAACAATCTTGGCAGTTTGATACGGTATGGGTTTCCGATGCGCTGCGCACCCGGCAAACATGGGAAAATTTTAATCTGCATTTGGGCTTTAAAGGCAGGGTGCTGTTCCGCCCGGAATTGTATCTGGCCGATGCGGAGGCGATCCGGTTGATGTTGGCGGAACTGCCCAATGCCGAGCAGCGGGTTTTGTGTGTCGGGCATAACCCCGGCCTACAGGTTTTGGCATCTTCCATGGCGGATGAGGGAAGCGAGCCGGAATTATTGGATCGGTTGTATGCCGGATTGCCGACGGGGACGATGCTGTGCCTCGAACACGCTGGCACGGATTGGACGGATACCATGCAGCGACAGCATGCCGCCAAACTGACTATGTATCTGGAACCGGCGGATTTGGTGTAGTTACCCCGCTTTCACAATCTTGGCCGTTTTTGTTGCCGCCATTGTGCGCAGACGATAACGCGCGGCAGCAGAATACGCTGCTGCCCCCAGTTATAATGTGCAAACTATCTAAATTGCAGTCTACTAAAGTGCGGAATATGAGCCATATAGGATACAATTTTATCCTAATTTTATGGCCTATTTATGTTTTGCGTCTATCCTAGCTTTCCCTAGCATATGTTTTATACAAATTAAAATTGAATAATACATAGCAATTTCAAATAGATGTATTATTTATTTCAGTTTTTACGTTTTTTCTTTAAAAATAACAAAAATTAATGTAACATTAATTTGATAACTTCTGATTCTAAAAAGATACTAAATGAATGATCTGGGGTATGGGGTGTTACAATGAAAGATAAGCAACTGACCCTCGCGCAATTAAAAAAAAGCCAGTGCTGAAGATGTGCGCGTTGCGCCCGCGGAATCGCCTATCGTTTCTGCCGAATTGCAGGCGAAGCTGGCTTTGGGCGTAACCATCAAAGTTGAAAGATCTGCGGCGCCATCGACCACCCCAGTTAATTCTCGTGTAGCCGCCGTCAACTCGGCCATTCGTAACCGCGCCAGTGGCGATCAAATCGCTGCGGCGTTGGCGGCGGTGAACCGTAGCGCGATTAACCGCAGCCCCTCGCCATTAAGCCAGCAAGATCAATTGTTGGTGTCTCGTTTTGCATTTATGCCT
This sequence comes from Alphaproteobacteria bacterium, assembly GCA_947456345.1. Classification (GTDB taxonomy): domain Bacteria; phylum Pseudomonadota; class Alphaproteobacteria; order SHNJ01; family SHNJ01; genus CANGQU01. The sequence goes on from CANGQU010000104.1 coordinate 2,782, forward strand.
TCTGCTGCGGACATTCAGGCCATTCGCCGCCGTGGCGGTGCAAGAAAATGGCTGTTGGATCAATTGGACTCAGGCAATCCCACAAGCGTGAACTTCATCAAGCGGATTCCTAAATCCCCGGATCTGCCGCGCATGGCCACAATCAATTATGCCCGCATCGATGCGATGCAGGAATTGACCGAATCCAACCGCGTCAAGATGCTATACGACGCAATGAACGGTTTTAGCGACGGTACCAGTATCGGCAACGGGATAATTGTGTTGCGGCATCAAAGGCAGTTTGAACAAAGAATTCACATGCGTGATTTGGCCACGACTGAACGGCCGGTGCTCGCACGCCTGATGTATTTTTTGGGCATGCAAATGTTAAGCGTAAATTTCGAGCTACCGAATGAGTCACGGTATCTGCAAGGTATGATGGCCCACGATTACCTGCTGGATACTATTGGACGCAATATGTTCGGCACCTACCCGGATATGGTGGTGGCTTCATTTAATGCATTGCCGATGCGCGAGCAGTTTCAGATCAACCAGATGAAGGCCTTTGATGTGGCCACGCAAAATTACGGTCGCGAGTTGTTGCAGCTGCACACACTGGGTGTTGGGAATTATACCCAAGAAGATATCGTCAAAGTTTCCAAAATGCTCTCCGCCAACCGCACTTGGTTGGGATGGGGCAATGATGGCGCAGGTTATGTGGTAGGACAGAAATATATCGAATCTTGGTCGATGAACGCAGGCGTCGATCCGGCTAGCCACTCGCTCGAGGATTTGGCGCTTAGCAACGGTATAACGGTTACTGGCGAAAACGGCCTGAGCTATCGGGATTGGGTCAACACGGCACCTATGACTGCGGCGGACGCCACCAATGCCCAAAGATATGATCGTTTAATAATGCAAAAACAACACGAGTTGATCCGTAAATTGGCTTTGCACCCAAGTGCCGCCAACCGGTTTTGCACCAAAATGATCGAGGCGTTCTTGGGCCCCATCGGTAATGACAGCGGCTTGATGGCCCTGCGCTCGCGGATGGTAAAGGCCTATATGCAATCGGGCGGGCACATTATCAGCGTTCTACGTGTATTATTGAACGATTCTATGGCCGAGAATCCAAACCTGGCAGCTGCCATGAAGCCATGGGAGACTATTATTGGCATCGCCCGCGCGTCGAATTTGTTTGCCGCTAGCAATTCGGCTAATCACGACATGGTAGCGGACGAGATGGTCAGAGCCATGGATGGCAGCGGCCACGGTTATTATGCGCCGCCAACGGTCGAGGGTTACAAAGATGACCGTACGGCTTGGATTAATGATACTGCGTTGGTTCGCTACCTCAGCTCGTTTCAGGTTTTAGTTAACTTGGCCTCGGCACAAATAAGTGCCCGGGATTTTTATAACAATACGCTAAGCGGTGTCGCCCGCAGCAGCAGCATCAATGCAAAGATTCTGGATACAGCAAATCCGACCAGCATGAATCATGATCCTGCTCTGGCGATGTTGGCAACGGTCATGTCGGATTTTAGCTTGCGCAAAACTGCCAAATTATAAGATCTCGGGG
>CANGQU010000105.1 GCA_947456345.1 Alphaproteobacteria bacterium
AGCTCGAAGCTAATTACTCATTATCTCGAAAACCAATAATACATCGAGTTAAGAAGAATCCAACTACACAAAAGAACAATTCAAAAGACTCTCAATAATCCCGCTACTAATATAATTAATCTTGTGCCTAACAATCTTTGCAAAACTATTAGGGCAAGTTCGAAACCCGTTCACTACGCACCTCCATTAGATTTGATTAGTGCGCCTCGCGCTTAGCAAATCTTATGCCCTCCGTAGCTTTAGCGTAGGAGGGCTGATAGAGAAGTTCAAAAAACGGCAGTAAGCAATTTTGGACTGCGCAGCAGCCCAGAGGGGGCGCGTCAGCAGACGCGCATCAATCTCATCCCATCCTCGCTTTATGCCGACCCCCCTCCCCTTTTTCTCAACCCATGCTAGATTGCGGCGCATGACCCCAATCAACACCACCGCCATCGCCGCCCGCATTCACCCGCTGCTGATCGCCGAATTCATTTTGCTGTGCGCGGTGTTGCCATCGATCATTATCGTTTATCGCCTGGCCCCGTATATGTTCGCATTCTTATGGGGGGCGGCTTCGTATGGGTTGTGGGTCATGTACCGCCAATTGCGCGAAAACCGCGCCGCGTGGATCGCATTATGGGGCTGGCATGCCGTCACGTGGGGCAACATGCGGCCCATTTTGATCCGCTGGATTATTTGCTGTGTCGGCATGACGGCATTTATTTACGTCATCGATCCCGCGCGCGCGTTCCAATTATTTTTGGAGCGGCCGTATATGGTATTGGTGCTGTTTATCGCTTATCCGATTTTTTCGGCCCTGCCGCAGGAATTTATTTTTTGCAGCTTTTTCTTTCGCCGCTATGCCGCGTTTTTTCAATCCGACCGCGCGCGCATTATCGCCAGCGCCGTCACCTTTGCTTATGCGCATGTATTATTCATCAACTGGGTCGCCCCGTTGCTAAGTTTGATTGCGGGGTATATTTTCGCGCAAACCTATGCCCGCACGCGATCCTTGGCTTTGGTAACAATCGAACACGGGCTGTATGGTAATTATTTGTTTATGGTCGGTTTGGGATGGTATTTTTTTGGTGGTGCTGTGGGGATGAATTGATATGGATTTTTTTCAGACCATCGATATTTATTGCGAGCGCACCGATCCCAGTTTTTGGGCCGAGCCCGTAAATGCCATCACCAATGCCGCGTTTTTAATCGTGGCGTATGTATTATACCGCGCCTATCGCCACACCTGTCACCCCACTGCGCAGCGCGATTGGCCGAGCGTCATACTAATCGCGTTAATCGCCACAATCGGCATTGGCAGTTTTCTGTTCCATAGTTTTGCGAATACTTGGAGCATGCTGGCCGATGTGATCCCCATCGCGTTATTCATCTGGTTTTATTTATTCGCGTTTTTGCGGCGGTTTGCGCATACGCGCCCTTTGATTATCATTCTGGCCTATGCGGCATTTGCGGCCTTGAATTGGGCGATTGCGCGTTATGTGCCGGGCGAGATGGTCAATAATTCACAAAGTTATTTCCCGGCCCTGATCGCCATGGCGCTGATGGGTGGATATTTATTTTATCAGTCGGTGAGAAATTACCCCTCCTCTTTAGGGGAGGCTGAAACGATGGGTGTTCATCGTTTCAGGGGTGGGGCCCCCTCCGAACCTCCCCCTGAAGGGGGAGGAGAATGGCGTTATTACGCCCTGGCGGTGATGGCGTTTACGGCATCGTTGATTTTCCGCACCCTCGACCCCTTGGTCTGTGCCGAAATCGCGCTGGGTACGCATTTTTTATGGCATATCCTGAATGCCGTAACCTTGTATTTAGTTGCCCGCGCGGTGATGCCGACACGCGCCGAAATCTAGACCCAGCCCCTAGGCAAATATTGGGTTTCATGATATTCTAGCGCCATGGAAAACATCATCAAAGACAGTAACGGCAACGTGCTGCAGGACGGCGACACGGTGATTGCGATCAAGGATTTGAAAGTGCGCGGGTCGTCCGCCGTGGTCAAACGCGGCACCAAGGCTACCAATATCCGCCTATGCGCCGATGGGCGGCATATTGAATCCAGCAGCAAAGAAGTCAAAGGCCTGCAACTAGATGCGCAGTTTTTGAAAAAGGCGTAACTATGAACGCGGCGGTGTCCATTCGCCTGCTGTCACCAGCAGATTGGCAATTGTATCGCCTGATCCGACTGCAAGCACTGCAAACCGATCCGCGCAGTTTTGGGTCCAATTTCACCCGTGAAAACGCGTTCACCAATCAAGAATGGCAAGATCGATTAACCGATCCCGATGTGGGGCTATTCGGATTGTTTATCAGTCCGGACATTATCGGCATGACCGGTATTGGCATCAAACGCGACGATCCAAGCAAACGTTGGGCGCAATTATGGGGATCGTGGATCACCCCCACCCATCGCGGTTGCGGTTACAGCAATTTATTGTATACTACGCGCCTCGATTTGGCTCGTGCGCATCCGACCATTGAATGGATCGAGGTCAGCCACAGTGACGGCAACGAGGCATCACGCCGCGCCAATCAGCGGCATGGTTTTGTGTTTACCCATCGCGCGCCCTATGCCTGGGCCGATGGCGGCAACGAGGACGAAATTTTTTACCAATTACGCGTTAAAAACAATGACCGATAACCCCACCCCCTACACCTCCCCCACGCTGGACGCACGGCTGCATATTCCCATTCCGAATGGCGCGGATCGCGTGTTGCTGCATTCATGCTGTGCACCGTGTTCGGGCGAGGTGATGGAGGCGATGCACGCATCCGGCCTGGGCATGACGATTTTCTTTTACAACCCGAATATCCACCCCAAGCGCGAATACGAATTACGCAAAGATGAAAACATCAAATTCGCCGAAAAAATGGGTATTCCGTTCATCGACGCCGATTACGATGCCGCCAATTGGTTCGAGCGCGTGAAGGGCATGGAGTGGGAGCCCGAGCGCGGCATCAGATGCACCGAATGTTTTGACATGCGCTTTGAGCGCACGGCCTTATACGCGCACGAGCATGGGTTCAATTTGTTCACCAGCTGTTTGGGCATTTCGCGCTGGAAAAATATGGAGCAAATCAACGGCTGCGGCCACCGCGCAGCGGCGCGATACCCGAATTTGACCTATTGGGATTATAATTGGCGCAAGGGTGGCGGCGGTGCACGCATGATCGAAATTTCGAAACGCGAGGAATTTTATCAGCAAGAATATTGCGGCTGTGTCTATTCCCTGCGCGACACCAATCAATGGCGGATCAAAAATGGCCGCGAGAAAATCCGCATCGGCGAGAAGTTTTATTCGGCCGAGAGCACCGGTGAATAGGATGTGTCATCCTGAGGGCGCTTGCGACCGAAGGATCTGGATCGCCCGAGATCCTTCGCGATGCTCAGGATGACGAATGAACCTCACCCTCGCTGATTTTGATTATACCCTGCCGCCGGCATTGATTGCCAAACGGCCAATCACTCCGCGCGATCATGCAAGGGTGTTGGTGACAACGCCCGATGCGCTGGACGACCGGCACATATATGACCTGCCACAATTACTGCGCTCGGGCGATTTGTTGGTGTTCAACGATACCAAGGTCATTCCCGCGCGTTTAATCGGCATGGTCGGTGCGGGTCGCGTCGAGATTTTGCTGCATCGAAAAATGCCCGACAACAACTGGGAAGTGCTCGCACGACCAGGTAAAAAACTTAAATTGGGCGTAAAAATTGTATTCGCTGCCGAAAATCCTAATGTCATCCCGGGCTTGACCCGGGATCCAGGGCTGGATTCCGGCTTGCGCCGGAATGACAAGATCACTCTCTCCGCCACCGTCACCGGCAAGGACGAAACCCACGGCACGTATTTTTTGCGCTTTGACCAAGACGCCCAGGAATTTTGGGATGGTTTGCAGAAAATAGGTTCCATGCCGATCCCGCCCTATTTCGAGCGCGACGGGGATACGCAGGATGTAACCGATTATCAAAGCCAGTTTGCCCAACACGCGGGTGCCGTGGCCGCCCCCACCGCCAGTTTGCATTTCACGCCCGAATTATTGGCGCGGTTGACGACGGCTGGGATCAACACCACGACCATCACCCTGCATGTCGGTGCGGGCACGTTTATGCCGGTGCGGGTGGATAATATCGCCGATCACGTCATGCATCAGGAATGGTGCCAAATATCGCAAACTGCGGCCGATACGATTAACCAAACCCGCCAACGCGGCGGGCGGGTGATCGCCGTGGGCACGACCGTGGCGCGGACATTGGAAACCGCCGCCGCCCCCGACGGCACAATTCAACCCATCGCCCAAGACACGCAGATTTTCATTACCCCGGGCTATCA
>CANGQU010000106.1 GCA_947456345.1 Alphaproteobacteria bacterium
GAAAAAGCGCTTTCGCGTCACAGCGACAGGCAAAATCAAAATGACTCAGGCCGGCAAACGCCACGGAATGCGCAAGCGTTCGCGTAGCATGAAGCGCAAAGCGCGCGGCACCGAGGTGATGCAAACCCCAGGAATGAAGGCGTTACGCACCATCGCCCCTTATCTGAAATATTTGGATTAGTAGGGCAGCGTATTTTTCACCCATCATTTTTTAGCAGGAGTTTGTTATGACCCGTTCTTTACCCAAAGTCGCATCGCGGATGCGCCGCAAAAAAGTAATCAAGGCTGCCAAGGGATATTTTGGCCGCAAGAAAAGCACCATCAAAGCCGCGCGGCAGCAGGTCGAAAAAGGCCTGCAATACGCCTATAATGACCGCCGTGTCAAAAAGCGCGATTTCCGCGCCTTGTGGATCGCCCGGATTAACGCCGGTTGCCGCGAATTGGGCTTTACCTATGGCCGCTTGATCGATGGCATGAAAAAATCCAATATCACCATCAATCGCAAAATGCTGTCCGAATTGGCCGTCCACAATCCCGCCGGTTTCAAATCGGTGGTCGAGCAAGCTAAAGCCGCTTTGAAGTAAATAGTGGCGAGTGGGTAGTGGCTAGGGTATAAATTCCAGCCACTACCCACCAACCACTAGCCACTTCTCATGTCCAATTACACCGCCCTTAAAACTGCTATCATCACCGCCATCCAAGCCGCCAATGATTTGGGCAGCTTGGAACAAGTGCGTGTGGCCGAATTGGGCAAAAAAGGCAAACTGGCCGAGGTGATGAGCAGCCTCGGCAAAATGGCGCCCGATGAGCGCAAAGCGGTCGGTGCTGAATTAAACGTTATTAAATCCGAAATCAACGAAGCCTTTGCCGCCCGGAAAGCCGCGTTGGAACAAGAAGCTTTGGCGCAAAAACTGGCTGCCGAGAAAATCGACATTACTTTATCGCCGCGCCCGGAAAATATGGGCCGGGTGCATCCCATTCCCCAAGTTATTGATGAAGTCATCGCCATTTTCGCCAATCAGGGTTTTGTCGTAGCCGAGGGGCCGGATGTGGATACCGATTGGCATAATTTCACGGCGCTGAATATTCCCGAATCCCACCCGGCGCGGCAAATGCACGATACGTTTTATTTGAAAGCTTTGGATGACAAGGGCGCGCCATTGTTGCTGCGTACCCACACGTCGACCGTGCAAAGCCGGGTCATGCTGAACCAAAAACCGCCCTTGCGCGTGTTGGCCCCAGGGCGCACCTTCCGCAGCGATTCCGATCAAACCCACACCCCCATGTTCCATCAGATCGAGGGGTTTGTGGTCGATAAAACCACGCACTTCGGACATTTAAAAGGTTGCTTGATCGATTTCGTGCGCGCGTTTTTTGAAATGCCGGATGTTCCGGTGCGTTTCCGTCCCTCGTTCTTTCCGTTCACTGAACCGTCGGCAGAAATGGATATTGGCTGCTCGCGCAAAGATGGTGGCTTGAAAATTGGTGCTGGCGACAGTTGGTTGGAAATTTTGGGCTGTGGCATGATTCACCCGGCAGTGTTAAAAAATTGCGGCATTGATCCGAATGAATACCAAGGCTTTGCCTTTGGCATGGGGGTCGAACGGCTGGCGATGCTGAAATACGGTATTCCCGATTTGCGCAGCTTTTTTGGCGGCGATACGCGCTGGTTGAACCATTACGGTTTTTCCGCGCATGATGTGCCGTCCGTGCCGACGGGGTTAAGCCGATGAAACTCACCCTCTCTTGGCTCAAAGAATATTTGGCTGCTGGCGCCACGGCCGAACAGATCGCGGAAAAACTGACTGCGATTGGGCTCGAGGTGGAATCATTCACCGACCAGGGCAAATCGCTGGCCCCGTTCAAAATCGCCCATGTCGAATCGGCCGAACAGCATCCGAATGCGGATCGTTTGCGCGTGTGCAAGGTCAATACCGGCAAAGAGATTATCCAAGTCGTGTGCGGCGCGCCGAATGCCAAAACCGGGATGAAGGCGGTTTTGGCGCTGCCTGGCGATTTCATTCCGCGCGACAATTACACCTTGAAAAAGGGCAACATCCGCGGCCAAGAATCGCAGGGGATGTTGTGCTCGGCCTCCGAATTGGGATTGGGCGATGATGCGGCAGGCATTATCGAACTGCCAGCCGACGCGCCAATCGGCAAATCCTATGCCGCAACCTATGGGTTGAATGACGCGACCATTGAAATCAATTTAACCCCCAATCGCGCCGATTGTGCCGGGATTTACGGCATTGCCCGCGATCTGGCAGCAGCCGGGCTTGGCACCCTGCAACCCATAGCCGCGCCAAAGATTGCGGAAAAATTCGCATCGCCCATCAATGTTAAAATCGACACACCGCATTGCCCGCAATTCGCGCTGCGCGTGATTCGTGGTGTCAAAAACGGCCCATCGCCCGCCTGGCTGCAACAAAAATTACGCAGCGTGGGATTGCGGCCTATTTCGGCCTTGGTCGATATTACCAATTTCTTCACTATCGCCCATGCCCGCCCGATGCATGTTTTTGACGCCAAAAAAATCACGGGCAATCTGCGCGTTTATGACGCGGCGGGTGGCGAGGTGATTGCGGCGCTGAACGACAAAACCTACACCTTGCCTGTGGGCGCAACCGTGATCGGCGATGATACGGGTCCGTTATCGGTGGCTGGGATTGTGGGCGGCCTGTCGACCGGCATTGATGAACATACCACGGATGTCATCCTCGAAGTGGCGTTGTGGCATCCGGAACAAATCGCCAAAACCGGCCGCGCCCTGCAATGCATAACTGATGCGCGCTATCGCTTTGAACGCGGCGTCGATCCGGAATTTGTGCTGCCCGCGTTGGATTTAGCCACGCAGATGATTTTGGATTTATGCGGCGGCGAAGCAAGCCAGAAATGCGTTGCCGGTAAAACCCCCGTATGGCAGCGGACGATTGCGTTTGATCCTTTGCTAGTGAAAAGCTTGGGCGGGGTGGATTTGCCCAGCGATAAAATTCAAATGATTTTACAAAATTTAGGTTTCGTATGTCATCCTGAGCGTAGCGAAGGATCTCAATCGACCGAGCGAGATCCTTCGGCCAAGGGCCTCAGGATGACAAAGGTCACGCCCCCATCTTGGCGCAGCGATATTAACGGCAGCGCCGATCTGGTCGAAGAAATTATCCGTATCCACGGTCTGGATAACGTGCCCGCCGCATCTTTGCCGATGACGCAATTGCCCATCGGCCAGGCACTAAACACGGCGCAAAAACGCGAACGCATCGCCCGCCGATTTTTGGCGGCGCGCAGGATGACTGAAAACCTGTCTTTTGCGTTTACTTCGTATCCCCAGGCGAATTTATTCGGCGGCGGTGCAGCGATTGATTTGCGTTTGATTAACCCGATCAGCAGCGATTTGGATCAATTACGGCCCAGTGTGTTGCCATCGTTATTGACGGCCTTGCAATTCAATGCCGCCCGCGCCATGCCGGATTTGGCCTTGTTCGAAATCGGGGCGCAATATGCGGGCGTCAAACCGGACGATCAAAAAACCGTGGCCGCCATGATCCACAGCGGCGCATCGCCCCGCCATTGGCAGCAAAAATCAGCATCAGTTGATCCCTACGCCGTCAAGGGCGAGGTGTTGGCCTTGCTGGCTGAATTCGGTGTCGATACCGGCAAATTGCAAATAACCGCATCCGCACCCGCATGGTATCACCCCGGCCAATCGGGGGCGATAGCGTTGGGGCCGAACGTATTGGCATATTTTGGTGCCTTGCACCCGCAGATATTGGCACATTATGATTTGAAAATGCCGGTTGTGGCCGCAGAAGTATTTTTGCAAAACCTGCCCGCCGCGAAATCCAAGGCCAGCAAAGCGCGGCCATTATTGGTATTGCCGGAATTGAATCCGCTCACCCGCGATTTTGCGTTTGTGGTGGATGACGCCGTGCGGGCGGCCGATGTGCTGCGCGCCGCGCGGGATGCGGATAAAACCCTGATTGTCGATGCTGCGATATTCGATGTGTTCACGGGTGGCAATCTGGGCGCGGGTAAAAAATCCCTGGCGGTGCAAATCACGGTGCAACCCACTGCGCAAACCCTGACCGATGCGGAAATCGAAGCATTATCGCAGCGCGTTATCGCGAACGTGCAGGCCGCATGCGGGGCGGTGTTGCGGGGGTAAAGCGCGCAGCTTTTTGTGCGATTTCGATACCATCTGAAAATTGCTTTTGGTCCGGCATGACTGGTTTTTCAAAATCAAAACTGCCATTTTCGTCAACGGCAACAATTTGAAATTTATAGATTCCTCTCTCATGGACAACCATGTTGCCAAGGCTCCAACTTA
>CANGQU010000107.1 GCA_947456345.1 Alphaproteobacteria bacterium
CAGCATGCATTACGTTTATTTGTTGCAGAGCACTTTATTTCCAGATCAAAAGTACATTGGTCAGACCAGCGATTTAAAACGCCGTCTGAAAGAACATAATCAGGGTCAAGTCCTGTCAACCAAAGCCTATCTTCCTTGGGAATTGGTTTGCTACTTGGGTTTTAAAAACCGCTTGCAAGCAAAACGCTTTGAAAATTATTTAAAATCAGGATCCGGTCAAGCCTTCGCCCGCAAAAGATTTTGGAGCGGCGAAGCTGATACCAGCGACTAAACCCCCAAACGATAGCCGCCGCTTTCGGTGACGATCAGCGGATTGGCTGCTTCGTTATCGCCAATTTTTTGGCGCAGGCGGTAGATATGCGTTTCCAGCGTGTGGGTCGAAAGGCCCGAATTAAAACCCCAAATATCGTTCAACAAAACTTCGCGTGGCACGACCCGGCCTTGGGCGCGGGAAAGGTGGCGGATGATCCCGGCTTCTTTTTCGGTCAGTTTGATTTTGCGCTGATCGGCGGTATCGGTCAAAGTTTTGGCGGCCGAGATGAATAAATATTTGCCCAGGCGCTGGGTCGCATCCTCGGTATTCGCATGATGGCGCAATTGCGCGCGGATCCGCGCCAGCAGCACATTGAACCGGAATGGTTTAGCAATATAATCATTCGCGCCCGCATCCAGCCCTAAAATCGTATCGGCGTCGGTGGCGGCGGCGGTGAGCATGATAATCGGCGCCTTGAAACCCGCTTTGCGCATCAAGCGGCAAGTGTCGCGCCCATCCATATCGGGCAGGCCGACATCCAAAATCACGATATCGACGGGGTCTTGTTCTTTGATCCGCTCGAGGGCCGGGGTCGCGCGGGCGACTTGCGTGGTCTTGAATTCTTCGTGCAAGGCCAGTTGCTCGGCCAGCGATTCCCGCAGCGCGTCATCGTCATCGACCAAAAGAATGTGTTTTTTCATCACTTCTCCACCGCGCCCGCCAGGCGCTTATGGGCAATTATTGCCGCTTTGCGCCGCCAATTGCAAGTTTAAACTATTGAATTTATTGCGGTTTTCAACTGCCTTGCTGGCATGAATCCTGCAACCCTCATGGGTGGTGGAGAGAAAAAATGTATATTATGCCCAATATTGACGCAAGCACCGCGGCTCTGGCCGGTAATGACGGCGCGCGTTTATCCGGTCGTGGCGCTTGGCGCACCGATCGCCCAGCCGATCCCAGCCAAGGCGAAATTTTTGCCAAATTGATTCGTGGTCAAGCCACACCCGATAGCGCGCCATCCGTGGCCGTGCCTGTGCCCTCAACGCCAAAACCGGAGCGCGAACAAACCGCAGCCGAAAAAACTTCGACTTCGGTGTTTAGCGACCGCCCGCTTAACAGCAATCCCGACGCCGCCGACGTCACGCCCGTCGAGGGCGGCGATTTCGAACTGGCCGATATGCTGGATGTGCTGAACCCGTTGCAGCATTTTCCCATTATCGGCTCGGTTTACCGGAATTTTAGCGGCGATACCCTATCGGGCAGTTCGCGCGCCATGGGCGGCATGGTGTATGGCGGCCCGGCCGGATTGTTGATGGGTATCGGCAGTGCCATTTTCGCCCAAGAACATAAGGGCCAGGATGCCGGGGAATTGATTTTAAGCCGCTTCCAAGACCAAGAGGCCGCACCCGAAGAACAAGAAACCGCCAGCGATACCGACGCCGATAGCAATAGCGAATTGTTGACGCAGAACCCGGATGACGATGCCGAGCAAGCGGCACAAAACCTGGCGGCCCTGCCCGACCACGTTGATGACACACCGCTAATTGATGCTCCGGCGGTCACGCCGCCTGCGCCTGCAATTGTAGATAATGGTGCTGACATTCCCGCAAAACCGCCGCAGGCCGCAATCCCCGTCCAGGCCGAGCCATTGGCCAATAAACCATTTTCGCCCAGCGCCCTGCGCGCGCCTTATGACCTTGGCCCCGTCACCCCTGCCCCCAATGCCGCCATGCCCGAATTGATGCAGCGCGGTTTGGATAAATACGAGGCATTAATCAAAGAACGGATGGCAAAGTAAGTTGACAGTTAGAGCGGCTTGGCTAACATTCCCCATATGCTGCTGATCGACACCCAAACCCGCACTGCCACAATTGGCGGTAAAAAATTCACCATCACCATCGGACGCAATGGCGCGATTGACGCCCATGTAAAGCGCGAGGGTGATGGCTGCACGCCACGTGGCGTATATGATTTAGGCCCAATTTATTTTCGCCCCGATCGTATCGCCCTGCCCGCCGCATGGGCAGAGACGGCGGTGGTGATTACGCCCGATTTAGGTTGGTGCGACGATCCCGCACAGCCGCTGTATAACCGCCCGGTCCCCCTGCCCTTTGCTGCCAGTCACGAAAAAATGTGGCGGGACGATCATGCGTATGATGTGGTGGTGGTGATTCAATATAACACGCAACCCATTATCGTGGGTCGCGGCAGCGCGATTTTTTTGCATGTCAATCACGTCGACAACCGTCCTACTGCCGGTTGTGTCGCGATGTCACGCGATGATTTATTGGCGGTATTGCAGCTGTTACAACATCCGGCGAAGATCGAGATTGAATAATTTGTAATTGGTTATTAGCGCCTTGCTGTAAACACTATCTTATTACTGCTTACTGCTTACTAATGACCGCACTCCGAACACGCCGCTACCAATTCGCACCATCGTTGCACCACAACGAATGGCGGTCATATAATCGCCCGACATGCCCATCGATAATTGCACCAGCTTGTGTTTTTTGGCCAAGGCCGCCAGCGCCAAAAAATGCGGGGTGGGATCGCCCAGCATGGGGGGAATGGTCATCAGCCCCACTAATCCCGGCCCCAGCGCAGCTTTGGCGGCAATAATCAAATCATCCGCCATGTCGGGCAGCACGCCGGATTTTTGTGGCTCGCGGGCGATATTCACCTGGATGAAAAATTCTTTGCCCGGCAATAATTCCTGGTAACGCAGAATTTTTTGCAGCAATTCGGGCCGGTCGATGGTTTGAATCGCATCAAAATTTTCCAACGCCAATTTGACTTTGTTCGTCTGCAACGGGCCAATCAGATGCACGCGCAGATCCGAAAATTCCTGGCGCAGCGCCGAAAATTTTTCCGCCCCTTCCTGGACGCGGTTTTCGCCGAATAGACGCTGCCCGGCCTGTAGCGCGGTTTTAATGCGCTCTGCCCCCTGCCCTTTGCTGACCGCGCAAAGCGTGGCATGGCCCAGTTGGCTGCGGATAGTTTGTAAATTGGCGACGATGTCGGTCATGGGCATTAGCGTAAAGCGGAAAGCGGCAAGCGTAAAGAAGAACTTCCGCCACCGACGGGCGGCGCGGCCAAGAGTTTGGCCGGATAGCCTCGCGGTGCATGAGCGAAAAAAAGGCGGTGACCTGCGCCACCGCCTTTTCATTCACGAATAATCGCTTACTAGAAGCTGATTACCGAGCCTACCATAATCGCGGTCGAATCATAATCGCCGGTCGCGGTCAAGCCATTGCCAATGGCGGTGTTGCCATCATTGTCATAGGTGTTGTACGAGACGGCCGCATCCAAGGTGATGCCAGGGCCCACAGCATAGGCGCCCGACAAGGTGACGGTATCCAAGGTTGGGTTACGGGTGGTGGTGACTTCGTAATCGCCACGGGTCCAGCCCAAGCCAACGGTGTAGGGGCCGGTATTATAGGTGCCGCTTATGCCATAAACGTTCACATCGCGGTCGTCACCCAGGCCGTTTTTCAACTGGCTGTAGGCACCGCCGACGGCGAATTGGCCAAAGCCCACATTCAACCCGGCTTGCCAGGCTTCGACATCGTCGACGTTGTTGGCTTCGTTGTTGGAGCCAGTGTAGCCGACCGAAGCGCCAACATTGACGTTACCGCTGAATTTGCCTTCATAGGCCACGGCCACCGAATAGGCTTCGGAATTGTCGCCGGTATTGTTGTCTTGCGAGGTCAAGCCGCCTTGGTTGGTGCGATCCGAGTTTGCATCGGGGGTATACGATGCGCCAAAGGAAAAGCCGTTAAACGAAGGCGATAGATAAATCACCTTGGTGCCCGACGGTTCCACATATTGAATCGTGCTATTGGCGCCCGAATTGTTGTTGGCATAGCTGGTCAAGCTGGTCAGCGGATTGTTGCTAAACGACAGGAATTCACCAGTCAAATGATCGGCGTTAAATACGTTGCTGGCGCGCGGGCCGGTAACGGATTTCAGGATGCGGGCATCATCGGTATCGCCAACGCGCACTTCGCCAAAGCTGCCTTTGATGTACATTACTGTATCATCAACTTGGCCGTTGCCGGTGGTGGA